>VBBV01000013.1:0-8564 GCA_005883695.1 Candidatus Bathyarchaeota archaeon
CATTGAGAGAAACGTTCGTGTGGACCCGAGGAAATCTCGAGAGGATTGTCCCGCTTCGTGCGTCGTGGAATTCCCTGGAGAGTATTGTTCGTCGCGAATAATTGACGGTCAGCATCGGCTCATGGCAATCGCGCGCTTACCCAAGGACCTCAGAGAGCGTATTTTTGTTCAGGTGATCGCTTTCACGCAGGTCGCTCAAGATCGTGAAGTCAAAACATTCGTGGAGATAAACAATAATCAGACGAAGGTCGATAGGAATCTCGTATTGGACTTGATTGGAGATTTTGACTGGCCAGCTGATTCTTCGGAATATGTTCAGAAGCGAGCTGTGACTGTGGCCCGAGAACTCGACAAAAACAATGTCTTGAATATTTTCTTCGGGTCTGCTGACGAACGACGAGAGGGAAAGGTCTACTTGGCCACACTTGTGGCTGCATTGTTGAGCAACAATCTGATTGGCGGGACATTCGACTTTTGGCGGGGAAGGGAATACGACGAAATCAGAAAGCTTCTACTAAGAATCAAAGACCCAAGCCTCCGACTATCGAGCAATTGGAGGTCGTTCCTCTTCTCAAACAGAGGTCTTCGCATTGTATTCAAACTCGTCTACCTGTTGGAAAGGAATAGGCGTGCTCAAACCACCCAGGTGACGAACGTTCAATTTATCGATCTGTTAAGGGAAATCGCGAGCGACCAGCTGCTGCGGGAGCTGACAGAGTCCTACGGACTTGGCGGTGCGGCAAAGGCCGTTCAAAGGATTGTTGACAAACTCGTCCAGCGTTTCCCGCACGAACTCGGAAACTTCGAGACAAATATGCGGGTCTTGAGATGGCGTTCGTAGTGAAATCGAAGATCTTGTTCGTGCAACTGCAAGATGCAGGGTAGACTGTTGCTCATCTTGAGTGATCGGACTATAGCAGGCATTGACGGTGAGAGGGGTATCTCCTCATTGGATCGTTTTCTTGAGGCCTGGTATGACCTCTCCTGTGACCCATTGGACCCCAGCGCCAGATAGCACATAGGAGCCTTTCTCTGCGATCAACTTGCCTTCCCGTTTCAGCTCGCTTGCCCTGGCCCTCACGACAGCTCCACTCGTTGTCTTCCATGAGGATCCCAGAAGCGTGCTTAGCTCGTCGTCCCCGAACGTCTTCGGGTGGGTTGCATAGAGCACGAGTGCGAGCGCTTCTTTTGCCGACAGAGAATCCGCGGGGACAGTGAGGTAGGGTCGTCCTTCTCCGCTGAACTGGACTATTCCCTTTAGCAAGTCCGAGGGTTCAGATGTTTCTAATGCCTGGACTGCTTCGGGTTTCGCCGGTACTATTCCATCTTTGAGTCGTAAGTTCTCTACAAGGTTCTCGAATTTGTCGCGGACGTACTCGAAATCTCCCTCAAGCTCGATTTCCTGGTCACGGGTCCGGATTCGGAACCTAAGCCGTTTCTCCTGGGACATGATTGCGCTTCTGAGTATGCATTTGTCGGTCTATTTCGAGCTTTCCAATCCGAAGGCTGAGATGGGTGAAACTAAGGCTGGCATAATGTAGAAATTCCTATACCCATTTGCCGAGAATCTTCTTGCACTCTGGACAGAGTCCATGCCTTGAGACCCCTGTAATTTTGCCACACGTCGCGCACCTGCCTTAGTATAAGGAGGCTGATAGAATTTTGCTCTGAATCCCGGTGGTTTCACTGTTTTTCGTCTTGTTCGAGACAATTCGCAAGCTCCCCCGTGACTGCTTTTCTGGGGCCCGGGATCGAGCTCCGAGATTTTTCGCTAGCCTAGCTTATTTTCATCTTTCTTAGGAACGCAGCCCAGCGGGCATCGGAGTAAAGGGCTCGCAACGTCAGATCCGATCTGATCGTGCAGAGTTCCGGATCGTGATTCTCGAAAGCTCGATCAAGCATCTCAAACGCCAAGTCGATGTTTCCCACGGCGCAATAGTATCTGGCGAAATCGACCGCGGTGATGTAGTCTCTCCCTGGTATCGTTGAAGTCTCTTGGAATATCCGTCTGGCCTTTTCGATATTGCCGGACCAGGCGTAGATCCAAGCCGTTCCCAGCTTCAGTTTCTTGTGAAGAAGGGGTTGTATGGAGTCAACCTTCTCCAGTAGCTCTATCGCTTCTTGATACGAACCGCGCAGGACCGCTAGGAGTACTAGCCCTTCGAAGCCCCCGGGAAGGCTCGGGTCCAGCTCAAGCGCCCTCCTGATGTGTTTCTCGGCGAGGTCGAGATCTCCTAATGCCAAGTATGCGTCTCCCAGGTTAACGTTGATTACTGGTGAGAGAGGGTCTAGTTCCAGCGACTTTTGCGCCTCAGTGATTCCTTCTTGCACGCGTCCAAGCGTTGCTCGGAGGAGGATCGAGTACCATTGATGAGCTGTGGCGTAGTTCGGGTTGAGCTCAATCGCCTTCTGATATTCTCGTTCTGCCGCGGGCCAGTCCCAGTCTGCATCAGATTTTAGCAGCCCGAGTGACGCATGCGCTTCCGCCAGACTATCGTCTAGCTCCAGAGCTCTCGCGATTGCTCGCTTCGCTTTCGGATACCCCTCGCTCGCTGTCAGGTATGCGTTAATGACTAGCAGGGAGTAGCAGTCTGCAATCCCGATGTAAGGAAGAGGGAATGAGGGGTCTTTTTGGGCGGCGGCTCTGAAGTATTCTATCGCTTCAGCCATCGAGTCTTTCGTGCGCTTGTTCCAGAGAAATCGGCCCTTCAAGTAAAGTTCGTACGCTTCGATGTTCTTTGTTCCCTGTTTCTCAATGCTCCGCTTGTCTCCTGGCAAGAGCTCTATTTGTAGGGATTCTACGACGTTGTGCGCTATCTCTTTCTGGACCGCGAATACGTTCTCGACCTTTCTCTCGTAGTCCTGGACCAAACATGTTCGTCGTTCTGAACATCGATCAGCTTGACGGTTATCCGGAGCTCGTTTGCGGCTTTTCTTACGCTCCCTTCTAGAATACTGCCAACGTTCAGCTCCTTCGCTATCTCTTCCACGCTTTTGGCAGTCTGCTTGTAGCGCATGATGGAGGTTCTCGATATCACCTTTAGTCGATGTATCTTTGAGAGAGTTGAGATCAACTCCTCGGTCATGCCATCGGCAAAATACTCGTCCTTCGGATCAGGGCTAATATTTACAAAGGGTAGAATCGCAACTCGGTCCCTGCTTGCGGAGAACTCACCTATTCTCTCTTTCGTGGCATCGTGCTTCTGTTTAGGGCCCCTTAGCCATCGCTTGATTCCGAGGCCCTCTTCTACAGGTTTCAATAAAGCCGCTTTCAAGATCATTCTCTTGGCTTTGACCATTTGGGTTTGTTCCTGGATATGCTCGGAACTAGTAGAGGACGAGGTGGCCGGTTAAGGGGAAGCCTGGGCTCGCGGTCGCAGGGTATGCTGAGCCTGTTTAAACTGTAAGATAGCGAGGCCGAGCAATTGATTGTAGCCTACAATTCACTTATCGAAAAACCTTGGCGGAAAAGGAAAGAAATATTGGAGGTTGGACCTTCAGCGGGTTGTTGCGTGGAGGTATTTTTGAATCTGGCCTTAGAACTGGTCTCTGGTGACGGTTTGTTTGTGGGCGTTCTGGCCTTCCAGGGCGTGTACAACTGTTACTACTACTCTGATGGTCGGTATGAGTGCCATGGCGAGGAAGATAAGTGGGTACGCCCATGGCGTGCTGGCGAAGAAGCCGCTGACTAATGTTTTGCTGGCGGTGTAAAGGATGTATAGCGCCATTAGCTGGAAGACCCAAGCGAGAACGGGCGCGTACGCCCTGTAAGCCTTGTACGTGTCTGAAACTGCGCTGGCCAGTTGGGTCCCGTATTTCAACACGACCACGGCAACTACCAGCCCGACTGTGAAGAGTGTAAGGCTCACGACACTGTACGATGTTCCCGGCACTGTTTGGGCGATTCCTGGGAAACCCAGGACGATGCTCTGGACCACGATGAGGACGATGATTCCCGCGAGCAGTCGTATGAGTGATGGCATTAAGGGCCGAAAGTCGCCAAACGAGTCATGAGTATTGCTCGGCATCTCAAGACCACTTTTTCCAAGATCCAACTAGCCCCAACGCCGATTAGCCGGTGGCGGAACTCTTCGCCGACTCTCAGCGTTACACGCGATGCTTAGCCATGTCCCTTTGTCCCTATGGTGTGAAGGAGATGATTGCCCGACGGCCGAACTGAAGGTCTACCTGTCTGAGGAACTTGACAAGAGATTCAGGATGCTGGCTATGAGCGTCTTTGGCTACGGTCGGGGTTCTTTGAGCGAAGCTGCCGTCGAAGCGCTCACGAAGTGGTGCGAGGAACATGAGGTTCACATGCCGGACCCGGAACCGAAGCAAGAGACTTCACGCTCGAACTCGGACCCTGTCGCACGCGCTGAGGAGCGACCCGGAGTCGTCTCCCCCGGAAAGGGAGAAAGCCGTAGCTCCACTCTCTCAATTAGCTAAAGGCCTATTCCCAGTCTTTTATCGTCTGAGACAGTCAAACCTGTTTCTCTGAAGGTTGGACGCGCACGCCTACCAAGATCGAGACATTGAATTTTTCCTCACGAAGAAAGTGGCGAGCCTGGCTTGCAAAGAACCACCGAATTGACAAGGAAATCTGGCTAGTCTATGACAGGATGCTTTTCCAAACGCGGGCAATCTCATACAGAGATTTCATCAGCTACGCGGTCGAAGAAGCGATATGCTATGGCTGGATCGATAGTAGAGTCAAGCGAATTGGCCAAACAAAACTTGGAGTGCGCTTTACTCTGCGTAGGTCGAGAGGCAACTGGTCGAAGTACAACAGAGCTCGCGCGTTGAATCTACTTCACAAGGGCAAGATGACAAAGGCAGGGTTAGATGTTCTCCCACCAGAATGGACCAACAAGAATGTGGACAGACACCAAACTCATAGAAGGGCGATCGCTGACTGTGTGGATGGAATTTTAGTGGAGAGCGGGAAGTTCCTGGTAGAGAAAAGGCGAGATGACGACGATGCGGATCCGGGACTGATAGAGATCCCTGGCGGTCACGTGAACCCCGGCGAGACCTTGGAGGATGCTTTGAGAAGAGAGATGAAAGAAGAACTCGGAATCAACGTCGAGAAGGCTAGACTCGTGCAGAAGAGTCTGTACACAGCGACCAATGGCGAGAGACAGAGAATTCACTACTTTCACGTGGAGAAGTGGAATGGTAGGATCCGGTCTACAGAGGCAGAGCGGGTGTACTGGGAATCTGCGGTTTCCAATCTCGGCATTATTCCAGACAGAAGAGCCGTTCAGAAAATCTTGAGGGTCCAACACTACAGAAAATAGAGAGGCGGGCCTCCTGGGAAGCCGGCCAGTCATAGGCAGCGAGTCCAGATAGTTAGCCTCCGCGAGGCTCTGGAGTTTACGGAGGACAGCTGTTTAGAGGAGTACTGGTGAACTCCAGTTTTGAGGCTCAGTTAGTTTATGAGGCCCGAGTCCTGAAAATCCTCCTTCCCGACGTTCCCAGGGCAACCAATGGTTAGAGGAGCTACGATATCTGCGAAGCCAGGTCAGGGCCGAAATTCGGTACTACATAGATGCTCACAAGGCTCAGAGATTCAAGCTTAACCTCTTCGAGCTAATGAGCCTGAACAGCTTTCCCAACCCCGTCAACCAAACACTATACTTCAACAACGAGGAACACGAAGTCCCCTTCACCTACTCAATCAGGGGACGGAGATACGAACAAAAGCCATTCAAGGAACGGTTCAAGCTCAAGCTGAGCGACAAGTGGATTTTCGAAGTGAAGAACACCCGGTCAGAACACGGCCGTTTCATCAGACACAAACGACGAAACGAGATGCTACCTCTCCGAGAAATCTTGTCGAGAGTAAAACGAATGGGCCAGCTCGGCCGGGTCAGAATTCCCCATAAACTCGGAATCTATGCGGCAGCCAGTTATTCTAGAAATCACTTTCTTGAAAGCGACCGAGGTGTGAGGGTCACAATGGACGAGGATGTCAGATACTTCACATTCGATGGACTTGCAGGGACAATGCTTGGGGCCTCGAACCGGGCAATTGTGGAGCTTAAGATTCCGCCTGGAAGAACAAGTTCCCCACTAGTCAGAAAAATCCACGGTCTCCTCAGGAAAGAGAATGCGGAACAGGGAATTTCCAAGAAGGCCACGATCTTCAATCTCATCGAGGATCAAGCAAGGAAATCGGGTGAAGCATACAAGGAACCGAGCCACAACACAGAGATCAAAGCAAAAGTTGCGCTGGACGCAGAGGACCAGGACATTTTCCCCCGGATAAGGAGCGATCTATCAGAAGGAAAAATCGAAGGGTTCAGACTCTCCGACTCTTACCCAAATGTCATGGAGACCGGCAAGCTCTACCACTACGTTCAGATGCCCACGCACGAGTACGTCAGGTTCGAAACCAGTGGTCAGTCGAGGTCCGCGACAATCAAGGAGAACTTTCAGGTCGTAGAGGATCCCTACAGACTGGGTAACGTGATCAAGAGGCGGGAGATTGAGGAGCCTATTCAGCCGGACATGTTGAAGATGCCTTACAAGATTCTCACCCGGAGGAGGAAGTACTTCATGGTTGAACGGGACGGGGGGAGAAGGGAGTACGCGGTGATGATGGATAGGAGCACACATCGAGGCCACGAACTTTACCAGCTGGAGGTGGAGGACGTTCTGAACTCGCCTTCTCCGAGGACGGAGACTAGGAGCATCAACGACGTGGCATCCATGGCTAATTATCTCATAGAAGAGTATTCACTGGAGCCTACGACATTGACGAAAAACCAGTGGCTGATGAGTCTACCGAACTAGGGCATCTTTAAGGTTTGGAGGCAATCCGCGAGACCGGATTCTGTCTGGAGACCTCGACGAATTTCCGATAGTTCTTATTCCGATTCTCGATCTCAATGTTCAGCGCCAGTTGGATCTCCGCCGATCTTCTTAGCCCCTGAAGATATGCGATCATTACATCATTGTCGCGTATTGTGCCAAGTAAGTCTTGCCAGGATCGGAGCGCCACTAGCGGCTTCGGTGGTCTAGAGAATTCCGCCATTTCCAGAACATAACGAAGTTGTTTACAGTCTCTCCTTACGACGTGCAGTTCCTCCACTTTTGAAGGGTCCTCCCTTACGAGCGGGATTTCGCTGGTGATCTTCGAGCCTAGTTTTCTCACAACTTTGTTGTATCTTCTCTGGAGTATGGGCTCGGAAAGGTCTCTCGGTTTTACACGAGGTCCTGGGTCTTTCTGAACCGACAATGCTAGCTCTTTCGCTTGCTCCAAATGGGACTTCCGAGATTTCCTCAAACCTTCCGTAAGCCGTTCGTAGGTGGGGCTCTTCTTGTACATTGACAATTTCGAGAGGATAATATCCTGGTCCCTTACGCTAGCGTTCACTTTCATCAGCTCCTTGATACGAGCCATAGTTTTCTGTGCCCTGTTCTCGTTTCGGGTGGTCTTGGGAAGCAAAGCGAAAGCGGCCTGCAGTCGACGGGTCGCGGTGCGAAGCCGGTGAACGTTCTCGGCGTTTGGGTCTCTGAGGTAGGCCTTGACTCTCCGAGTCAGCGCTTTCGCGAATTTGTCGTATTCCTTCGCAAAAGAGTCGCGGGTAATCAAGGGAAGGCTGGGTTCGAGAAGTGAGACTACTTAGGTTTTCTTCGGCGCCTACAGTGCGAGCTGAAGGTTGAAAGCGCCTTCAAGGTCCTCGAGATCTCTCAGAATATCCTTCATGAGCACCTTCGGGATGTGTTGCTTGCCTTGGGCTATGTGAAGGCGAGGGATCCCGCGCTCAGAACGCATCGATAGATGGATGTCCGTCTTCTGTTGGAGTTGAGCAAGTTGTATCAGGACTGAGATTTTCTTGACCATCTCCATGCTTTTCTTGTCCAGAAGGCGCTTGTAGCTTGTCTGAGCCCACTCCGTCCTCCTCATCCCATTCGCTCTCGCCACAGACAAGGCCATGATGAGCTGGTCTTGGTGTGGCAGTACGCTATCAGCCTCCAATACTATGTAGAACAGGGTCTCCGGATTGTAGATGGGAAGGTCTGGCAAGACGTGATCGAGGGCTTCGGAGAGGATTGCATACTCCCTCCTTGTCAAGTTCTTATGTGATAAGAGAGACTTGGCCAACTTTTCTTGAGCGGAGGCTTTCATGTGCGTTTGCGTCACTTCGCGCGTTAGATCCCTGTCGACGAGTCCCTCGCGATACGAGTTGGGGCTTTCGAGGAAAGCTGAGAGGACACCGTCTCTGAGACCATGGGTACTGACAATAAGTTTGCGGAAGCCGATCTTTTCCATCAGCAGGTCAACTACTAGAGACCCGGCGATGATTGATTGGCTTCTCTCTTGGCCTATTGCTGGGTTCTTTCTGAGGGTTCTTGTGCTCATTCTGCGAAGGGCCAAGTGTACAGATTCAACGGCATTCCTTTTCATCGAATAATTGTGCAGCTTGTTGAGAGGGTATTCGCGGCGCATCTGGTCATACCTGGCTAGGGCACGCACGGAGCCTCCGACCCCTACTAGGTCAAGGCTTTTCGAAGTCGGAAGGTGTTTCTTTTCCGGCAGGAGCTCGAGTATCCGTTTT
>VBBV01000013.1:8745-9668 GCA_005883695.1 Candidatus Bathyarchaeota archaeon
CTCCTGGTAGGCTTGTTCGAGGAATTGCTCTCTGTTCCCTGCTTCCCTTACGGCGCTTGTCGCGACAGGGAGGACATGATTTGAATGTTCAAGGTCCACAATCGCGCGGAACTGTTTCAGCGCTTTGATAGTGCGCCGGATAGGTTTGTCTCTCAGAAAGCCCGTCTGATCAAGTCCTTCTCCAACCTTCGCGAGAACCGATTGCTGTCCATACGCGACGAACGATTTGTCCCGCCTGACTTCGTAGTTCACCAGTTTTAGCGAGTTGTAGCCTAGGTCTATCACTGAGACTTTCAAACTTGGCTAGAACCGCCGGTCGTTTCCGTTTCGCTTCGGCGGGGTCATAGTGATCCGTTTTGAGCTTATCAAGACATCTTAGTGATCATTTTCGGCGTGAGAAGGCAACGGAGCTCGCCGGAGATTCGGGGAGTAAATGATGTTATTCGGACTTTTCCGAGCCCGCCCTTTTTCAGAACAAGTCGAGTGCCTGTCGTCCCGATAATCTCGCCTATCATCGAGCTCAGGTAGGGTTCGTGTCCTACGAGGATTAGTCTGGAGTTTTGTTCTAATCTTGCCAGTTTGCGGTAGAGCGCTTCCTTGGGTCCGTCCGGCTTTAACTCGTTCCATTCCTCCAATTTCGGGATCTTAAGGATTCTGGCAGTAATTTCAGCGGTCTCTCGCGCTCGTTTCAGAGGACTCGTATAGATTTGATTGATTTGCAGTCCGACCGCCTTCAATGATTTGGCTACTTTCTGCATCTCGGTTCGGCCTTCCGGTGTTAGGGGTCGTTCGGAGTCTTTCTCGACCACTGTCATTCGGTTGCCTGCTTCTCCATGCCTTAGTAGGAAAAGGTCGATCCTGACAAGAGGCGCGGTCTTCGATCGGGTCCGAACGTGGCTTGGTGGAGTTGCTTTCTCGCGGTC
>VBBV01000188.1:0-3766 GCA_005883695.1 Candidatus Bathyarchaeota archaeon
GAATCCGGACCTAGCACATTGCCGGTTGTGTCGACAGTAACCCCAGCATTCTGGGGGGTGGGTATTCCACCGAGGACGGAAATGTAAAACTGGACAATGACATCGAACCCAATCAAGGAGGGCGCGGAGGTAACGTTCACTGCGAAGGTTACCTGTTTCATAGCGTTGCTAAGGTCCGTAATGTTATCCTCGCCACTGGGGCTCGCGATGATGACATTAGCCGGCACAGTACTGGAGTTATTCGAGCTCTCCGCATGCGTAGGGAGGACGAAGGGTAGTTGGTGGAAGGGTGCTGCCACGAAGCCAAGAGAGAGCAAGGTGATTATCATGAGGAGGCTCCCTTGTCTCAATCCTTTCACCAGACTAAGTCTTCCGCCTGAAAATTCTTCCACCGAAAACTGGTTCCAGCGTTTTAAAAGTTTATCCGGGGATAGCCCCGACCCCGGAGCTGTTGAGATGAGTCTAGGGACTAACAGAGCAGTCTGGAAACCTATCTCACTATTCATCGATGGGACTTAGATCTCTCCTGTTTGCAAGTTTCAGAAATTCCTGCGAGGGGCGCACTAGCAAACTTTTGCTGGTGAGTGTTGGGCCGATCGGATTTGTTTCAGGTTACGGTGTTGAAATTGTGGGCGGCAACTGTAGCGTCTACAATGTCTATTATTGGACCACTATCAACGTCCGCCCATTGAGCGGCCATGAAATGGGAACTGCAAGTGGTCGAGCTGAAGCATGAAAAGTTGTAGGCCGAGAAGACTACCGTGACGTCTGTAATCGTCACTGAACCATCCTGGTCGACGTCGCCTAGGGGGAGCAGATGGACGAGGTTCGAAGCAACGATTATCCCGTCGGGCCTGTTTCCCGAGGTCTCGATGGGTACACTGGCGTTGACTGTGATGCCATAGCGGGCCGGCTTGAAGCCGTCAGGGTTCCAGTTGAAACTTTGACTCGTTTCCGCTCCGGGAGAGAGCTGGAAGACACTGGTTCCGAAGAGTGTGATGGTAGTGTTGGTCGCATACAGTTTGAGCGTGACCGTTTCGTTGAAGTCTCCCGTGTTCTGAACAATAACAATGACATTGACGAGCCCGCTCTGATCAATTGGCGAGTATCGCCCGTTCACCCATCCGTAGGGCACGTGCAAGCCTCCGGGATAGAGCTGGGATGTGTTGGTGAAAATGTAAGTGAGTAAAGGAACTATTGTGTAGGGGACGATTGCTATGTCATGAACCGGCGCTATTGGGCTGGTAGTCTGGAGTCCGTAAATGTTGAAGGTTGAGACCGGGTCGGATGCGTAGAAGACCCAGATGTTCTTGTCTCTCGACGACTGCACCGCGGCCGGGTTCACATTGTCCACGCAGCCCGAGGAAGTGCAGTCTATGGGTGTAAGCGGGGTCTCAGTCGTCCAGGTCGACCCTGGGTTGGTGGAAGATTTTGAGTAGATGAGGTAGGCGGTGTTGTTGCTGACCTGCACGTTTCGGGACCAGAATACCCAGAATGTCCCGTTGCGATCCTGCATAAGCGACGGATCAGAGTCCGTTGTCGTCGTTTGAGTAGTGATCTGGAATGGAGCGGTCCAGACGGACCCGTTGTACGTTATATCGTAGATGTCGAAAATATTTGACGAGGACAAGCCTTTCGAGAAAGCGACGCGGACAATGTTGTCCTTGCCGACCATGACTGATGGCTGAAAATTCCAGTTAATGTCGTTGGCCGAGGTAAGAGACTGCTCTGTAGACCAGACGTTTCCCTTGAGAGTCTTGTACCATAGTTGTCGCATTATCTTTCCTGTTCCAGAAGCGGTTGTATTGTCTCTCGTCCAAGTCAGCCAGAGGGTGCCGTCCCTGCCGACAGCAGCCGAGGGCAGTGTATCATTCATGATTGCGGGGGCAGTTACTCGAGTGTAGGCTTTGGAGAATAGTCCTCCGTTCTCTTTCACATAGTACAGCTGGTAATTGGGAGATCCTGTGGCCTTGTAGGACCAGAACGTGTAAAGGGTCCCGTTGAGAAGCTGGGTAATGGTGGGGTTCTGATTCTTCCCGCCGGATGAAGTAATGCTTCCGCCCGGGCTCCAGCTCCACCCTGTTCCGTTCCATCCGCCGCTGGCGTAGAATATGACGTTATTCGAGCCCGCGCGGCTGGTCCATGCCATGTTCAGCGTGCCGTCCGACGCCTGGACTATGCTCGGTTGAATGTTCACGGTGCCGGAGGATTCGATTGGCCCGCATATCCGCCAGGCAGGCGATTGCGATACTGAGCAGGTCTGTGCTTGAACTTGGACGATGCTAACTAGGCCGGACATGCTGAGAATGGCTAGAACTCCGACGGTTAGAGTTGGTCTGACACGCATATTGGTTCCGACCGGGCACCCGCCGTTTGCGTTGTAGAGGACGAGCGGTCTTAACATCACTTCTACAGCCGTCTCTCTCGTGCCGTAGGTTGAGCTGGCAATACTGCGGCATTTCTAGTGGGTTTGTTGAAAAATAAGAGGAGGGGGGAGGGGTTTGGAAGGTCTGGGTTATGCGGTTACGGTGAAAGTGCCTGCGGCTCGTGCTGTGGTTGTTTCAGTGCTGATGCCGTCGAAATTGACACCATCACTTCCGACCGTCATGCTGAACGACCAGGAGAAAGTCTCTCCGATCATGTTAGATGCGAGCGCAAATGATAGTGCAATGTTGTTGGCTGATGCTCCGCCGCGGATTGTGAGGACTGGTGTTGTGACGGTTAGCGTGTCGCCAAAGCTGCCTGTCGCAGTGATTGTCGCCTGGACATAGATTGTGCTCGTACCTGGGTTTGCGATGCCGAACTTGAACAGCTCCACGCCGTGAGACGCGGTGAAGGAGACTTTGCTGGAGTAGACGAGTTGGTGTACCTGTGGGGCTGCGACAACGTTTAGGCTGTACATGTTGCAGTGTCGCAGGATTCCTGCCTGTGCGCAGAACTGGAACGCGTAGACGCCTGGTAGAGTGCCTGCGATTGCTAGCGCGGTGACGGCGAAGTAGTCAGGGTTGTTGTACCGTACAACGTGGACTCCGTTGCCGCAGTCGTCAGATGATGCACTCTTTGGAGTGGTGCAATCCCCTGTTCCCGTGGCGGGATCAGGGTTCCAGACTCCTGCATCGTTGGGGAATGCCGCAGCGTCAAATCTGCAGCCCCAGTTGCCTAGTGCTCCTGGCGGGACGATCGGCTGGCCGGTGCGGTGACTGAAGATGGTCGACAGGAACGCCCATATTCCCGTGCCTGGGATGATGAGTGGTCCGTGACTCGAGATGTACGAGTAGGGTATCTGTGTCCCGTTGGGCCAGAAGGTGGGTACGACGCATGCCTTTGAGGGCCAGAAGTTGCCCCTTGTGCCATTGGCTGGGAAGTCTACTGCAAGCTGTGGAACTGGGATTCCGTTGAACGGGATCTCAGTGTTCGAAGCCGCGACGGACGGAGTTCCATTCCAACCGTTGGTAGCGAGACCGGTATTTATTCCTCCGAAAGAGTTCGTCTTGATCCAAAGGATCTGGGCCTGGTCGACTTCTCCAAAGAGGTTTCCACCCTGGAAAGGCGTTACGATGTTAACCTGGTTCTGGTCTGTTATGGTCAAGGAGTTGCACTGTGGGCCTATGAAGAGACCCGCGAACGTGTCGTTGAGGAATTGTGGCGAATCGAGAGCTCCGAAGTCGCTTTCCGAGGTCGCTACAAGGTTGCCTCCGGTGCAGAATGCTGGGCCTATGCCGAAGTCGTAGAGTGCGAAGAATATTGTCGTGGTTCGGGGAGTTCC
>VBBV01000188.1:3788-7815 GCA_005883695.1 Candidatus Bathyarchaeota archaeon
GTCTACAGACGCTGAACCGCCCGGCGGCAGTGTGACTGTCGTAGAGCTGAAGGCAGGTGTGATGTTGTTGGTTAGGCAGCAGCTGTCCTGCTGTCCCGTGACTGGGCTGACAGTTGCCGTGAGTGTTGCTGAGCCGCCAAAGTTGCCTTGGCTGTTGATGGTGATGGTGGCTCCAACGCTCGCGCCGCGGATTATCAATTGGTTGTCAGGGTTCGCTACGACGCTAAAGTCCTTCGACGGGACTGTGACACTTATGCTTGCCATGCTATTGGAAGATCCGCTTGAGCCTGTGACGGTCAGCGTATAGGTCCCGGATGATACAGAGGATGCTACGGAAATGGTCAGGGTAGAGGTGCCGGTGCTGTATCCGGACCCGTCGTGTGTCAAAGTCACACTGGGAGCGGTTCCCGTGATGCCTGATGCGCTGGACGATGTGAAGGATACTGTGCCGCTGAAGCCGCTGAAGCCTTGCGCGTTGATCGTTGTGGAAGAGTCAGAGCTTCCTGCCGATATAGTTACGCTGGTCTGGCTCAGGGTTATGCTGAAGCCGGCCGGTGCAATCTTTACCGGGATGGTGACCGAGTGGGTTCTCCGTGGCTTCCGCTACAGGTTAAGGTGTCGCTGCCGGTTCCGGAAGGTGTTGTGAGGTCGACGGTGGGCGATGAGACTGAGCATGCGAGTCCAGCCGTGCTGGTTGTGGAAACGTCTAGAATGTCTTGGTAGCCTCCGACTGCGGCGAAGTTGATATTGTCGCTGATCATGACGCCGGATGGAGTGCTGAGGCTGGTGAAGACTGGTGTCATTGTAAAGTCAACCAGGTTTGAGAAGGTAGTGGACTGGTCCGCCTCGGAATCGGTAACTGCTCCCATGTCGACGAAGACACAGTCGGCAGTGCCGGTGCTTGTGGACGTACAGCCACCGTTAAAGGCGATGGGTGTGCCGGTCGTCTGTCCGGTTATTGTGTAGGTGATGGTAAAGAGTGGCCCTGAAACTCCGGCGGCTGCGGATCCGCCAGCTTGGTTCGCGGCGGAGACGAATACTACACCGTTCTGGTCTTGTGTCGGGCAGCCGGTGCCTGCGATCAGGACGCCGTTGATGCATTCTCCCAGAATGCTCGGGTTGGGGAGGACGCTTCCTGCGAGGCTGACGCTTGCGCCGCTGAGAAATGATGTGTCTGCCCGGATCTGGATTGAGAAGCCGTTGAAGCTGTCAGAGCCGGAGATGCTGACGGGAACGTTCACACTGGTATCTGACTGCTGGGCTGTTACCGCGGTTCCACCGTTGATGCTTACGAGGCCGGTCATCGAAGCGCGAGAGACTGCTGGGACAAGTAATCCGCCGAGTATCATTAGTTGTATGATTAATAGTGTTTCTAGTTTTTTCAAACTGTTTTAAGCACCCGTATTTTCCGAAGAAGCATTCCTCGGGAGTCAATATAAGAGTTTTCGGGGTTTCGAAGCTCGCTGATAGCCACGAAACACTTGGGATTGAGAAAGACTTCTATGGTATTCCAGAAATATACGGTTATACGGGGGCGAACTGTTCCCTACTGGGAATTGCGAGAGCATCCTGGTCGATCATGATCGTGACCAGGGAAGGACCTTGACCGGGTTTCTCAGTTGACCTCAGCATCGTCAATCCTCGAATATTTAAGCCTCGTTCGTAATATTCGGACGGTGAAAAGTATGTTGGAAGTGGAGATTCAAGCATACGTGTTGAAGTTTGTAGCGACGATGCTTACATCGACAATGTCGATGATGCCGTTGTTGTTGATATCCGCGTACGGATTCCAGTGTGAGCAGTTGCAGGATGAGGAGTAGTTGAAGCCGCTGAAGAAGACACTCACGTGATATCGCCTAGTGGGAGAATGTGCATCTGGTTCGTGAAGGTGAGACTGTTGTCGAAACTGTTGCCGTATGACTCGCCGGTGACCGGGGCCACGTTAGCCGTGATGCCGTAGCGGGCGGGTTTGACGCCGCTTGTGTTCCAGTAGAAGTAGATGTTGATGCTGCTTCCCGGCCCGACGAAACCTGTCCTTGCGCCAAGGCTGATGCTAGAGGTGTTGCTGACGCTGACGGTGATGGAGACTGTCTGGCCGTAGTCTCCAGGGTCTGTTACTGTGACGGTGATCGTGACGATTGCGGTCTGACCGACGGATCTTAGCCCGCCTTGATATGCCCACGATGTTCCGAGGCTGCTCGACGCGTATATGCCTGTGAGATCGACATCGTGGATCGGGCCTATACCGCTCGACATTATGGCGTAGATGTCATAGGTCGGCTCGTTCAGGTTGGAACTGTAAAAGAGCCAGAGCGGCTTCGTTCCGTATGATGATTGGACAGCGCTGGGCATGTAACTGTCGACGCTTTGCGAAGTGTTGGTCAGCTGGGTCTCCGAGGACCAGGTCGTGCCCATGTTGTACGAGGTCTTTGTTAAGAGTACGTAGTATTGGACTGTCTGTGAGACGACGATTAGCCTCGACCAGAATAGCCAGAGGGTGCCGTTCCGGTCCTGGATAATGGACGGATGCTCGTCCGTGGAGGAGGACGATACGATCTGGTTTTCTGTGCTCCATCTTGTTCGGTTGTATGTCTTCTGGTAGATCTGGTAGCTGGTTGAGGCCGTGCCTTTCGTCCATGCTACGCGGACGATGTTGTCTTTGCCAATCATTACCGCTGAGCCGTAGTTCTGGTTGGAATCTGTCGTCAGCTGGGTGTCTGGGGACCAGACGTTGTTCTTCCATGTCTTATAGTAGAGCTGTTTTACTGCTGGGATGGAGGGGTTTGTGGTGTCGATCCGGGTCCAGACTAGCCAGACGGTACCATCACGAGCCACCGCGGCGGAGGGTTGAGTATCGTTGAGAGTGGTGGATGTGATCTGGACGGGGGTCGACCAGCCGTTTGCAGCGTACAGTGAGTAGAAGACTTCGTAGCTGTGGGCCGGCTTTAGCGACCAGAACATTTCGATGGTCCCGTCGGACAATTGTATCAGCCACGGACTCCCGTTCTGGCCCGATGTTGTCATGTTGCGGCTGATAGACCAGACCCCGTTCGTGTACGTCTTGTACAGTATGTCGACGCGTCCTGTAAAGATCGCGTTTCGGGTCGACTCCCACGCGATCCAGAGCGTTCCGTTGGTCGCTTGCAGACTGGTTGACAATTGGTTGCGCCCGTTGTTCGAATCGATGAGGATCGGGCTCGACCAGACGGGATTCGCGTGTACCGGCGTTACAGGCAGAATACTTGTAATGACAACCAGCAGGAGTAACGGAAGAAGCCTGAGCGATTTCGATCTAGCGATGACCAAGTTTCCCATATCTCACTGCCCATTCATTTTCGAGGTACGGGCGTCTGCTAGACCAGACGTTTCCGGATTCTGCTGAGCTTATAGTTTTTTGCAAGCTATGGCTGGCTCCGGACTCTGCCAGCATTCTGAAGCTGTACGATTCTGTCGTCGCGCCGTGGGGTGGTGCGTGGTCTCGCATGATCTGACGGGAGGACGGGTTGGAAGAAAATAGGGGTTTGACTCGTTCTCGTCCTAGGCGACGATGGTGAACGAGCCGCTTGTGGGTATTCCCGAGTATGCGCTGGTGCTGGTGTTCGTGAGGCTTGTCGGACTTGTGCCCCAGAATATTGTCGCTGTGAAGGTGAACGTGTCACCCTGGTCAGTGGCGGGGAATGCATAGCTGAGGACTTGGTTGTTAAGCGGTGGGTTTTGGGAGTTGGTCGGGTTGACTGCAAGGACTAGGCTGCTGACTGTGAAGCCGCTCACGCCGGAGCCGTCGGATCCGCTGATGACTACTTGTACGTAGAGCGTGTCGTTGTTCGGGTTGAATATTCCGAACTTCCATGTCTGGACGCCGCCGGTCTTTCGGAGGCTGAGGCGGTGGCTCCAGTTCATCTGGCTGAAGCCTGGGTTGTTGCATGTGTGGGTTGGATTGGTGTTGTCGGGGCATGTGGTCCCGCCTGGGGGTGTGACAGTTACCGACACGTTCGTGGTGCGGGTTAGGCTTGGGCTTGTGCTAGTG
>VBBV01000189.1 GCA_005883695.1 Candidatus Bathyarchaeota archaeon
GATCTCGATGCCCTCATCCGGGTCTCCGAACCTCATGTAGTACAGCGTTCCCTTACGTTCTTGATACACCACTTCTGCTTCTGCTATCGCCGTCTCGTCGCGGGGACACCAGTTTACGGGGTGCTCGCCGCGGTAGAGGTACCCTGATTTGTAAAGTTCGAGGAAGGAGAGTTGAGTGAGCCTGTAGTACGAAGAATCCATTGTCTTGTACTCTAGTGCCCAGTCGGAGGATATTCCAAGCAGATTCATCGACTGTTTCATCTTGGCGATGTATTCGCCCGTGAGCTTGCGGCACATCTCAACAAACTGTTCAGGCGGCACATCGTTCTTGCGGATCTTGAACGTCTGTTCGACTCTAACCTCTGTTGGGAGCCCGTGGCAGTCCCAGCCTTGGGGAAAATGCACGTTGAACCCCTTCATCCTCTTGTAGCGGGCTACGAAATCGATGTAGCACCAGTTCAGCGCGTTCCCAACGTGAAAATCACCGCTGGGATATGGTGGTGGTGTGTCGATACTGTACGTCTTGCGCGATTTGTCGTGGGGGTCGAAGTGATAGATGTCGTGCTCTCGCCAATAGTCTCGCCAATTGGCCTCTTCGGTACCGGGCTCGTAGTTTTTGTTTAGAGCATAATCACGGCTAGATATCGATCGATTCTCCGAAGAATCCAAAGATCCCTTGCTGTCTGAACGGCTCAAATTCGGTTCTTTCGCACTTGACGGTGATACAGGCCCCTACACCTAAACAGGTTAAGGAAGGGACTCGGGTGGCTTATAAGGCGTCAGAAATTTTACGGGACAGTTCTTAAGCGGTGGGCTCACGAGAAGAGAGTAGAATTCCTTCTCCCGGTTGACGGAAGTGCCTATTGTTGACTGTTATCAACTCGATATTTCTCGCACGTCGCTGATCGTTCTCGGGCCAACTTGGAATTTGGTGGCGATTGGTTAGCTGTGATGTGCAATTTTCGCAGACGTAAGGTGAACCTGAGGAAATGTTAAATCGCGTACTCTCGTAGCTGTTAGATTGATTTATTGACGAACTCTTGGACTAAAGGTGGAAGTCCTATGCAAAACTTCGAGAGCGGGTCACATATCTGAACTTGAGAACGGCTAGGTCTTTAATAATCAGTCTACTTTTGATTACCATAGTCTCATTTTCATTCCCCTTCATTGTGCGCTTAGCCTCTGTCTCATATTTCTTCTCAACACCGGCGCAGGTGGGCCAACTTTACGATGACAAAAATAACCCCATCGCAAAGTTGGGAACGGTGGCTCAGTTTAATTACAATAGGTCCTCTTCGGACCCTCATCCTCAATTCTACGCCGCCCTTGAATCTCATACAGCGGACAAGAACTTCGAAGGGATTGCAAACCTGCACATCACAATAACCGCGACCGACCCCACCGGGGCCGGAATCGTCGCGAATCAATATCTAACTCCAAATCCCAGCTACCTATTGGTAGGCCCAGATTCCAACACAGCAAACCAACAGCAGATCCTTGTCCTAATCTACAAGGCCATTTTGAACGCCATTCCCTTTGGCTTAGGGACCGACATTCAGAATGCCGTGGCAACCACGCAAACGCAACCGAAACCAATAGACTCCAACACCGCGGCCCTTTGGGGGGATTATTCAGCAGGAGTTCCCTGCTGTGCATTCGTATACGGACCACAAGACAAGAGTATCGACCTCGGGTTCCAATTGCAAGTGAGTTCAACCCGGCAGGGCACTTACCTAATTCACATTACTTACCACGCGGATGTTGACTACTGTCACGTGCTAGATCCTTCGACAGGAAACTGCATTGACATTGATGGCCTTAAGCATTCAACTGTTAATCTGTCAGACACTCTGTACTATTGCTACGTAATTTGCACTCAAGATTTCTCTATTTCATCCAATCCAACATCTTTGATGGTTAATGGAGGCTCGTCCGGGAACACATCTACCATATCGCTGGGAAGTTTGAACTCTTTTTCCGGTCCAGTATCGCTCTCCGCAACTGCCTCAGACCTTAGTCTTCAGTCGTCATTCAGCCCTCCGACAGTAACCGTTCCTTCTGCTGGCTCGGCCCAGTCGACGATTACCGTAATCGCTCCCACGACAACATGCAAGCCGGGTTCCTTCAATGTCGCGGTGACCGCAGGACAGCACGGAATTGACCACACGATCAACATACCGGTTACCGAAACTTGTCCCGCGGATTTTGCAATCTCTTCGAATCCTACCTCGCTTTCCATTTGCCACGGTAATTCCGCCCTTTCGAGCATAATGGTGCAGAGCTATAGTGGGTTTTCAGGCTCCGTTAGCTTCTCCACGTCTTTCTGCAGGTGGATCCGCTACTAACACGCTGGGGGTTCAAACATACCAGTCTCCGACGGGACAGTACAACGTTATTGTGACTGGCACAAGCGGGTCGCTCAGCCATTCAAGCTCGGTTGCTGTGACCGTCTATGGCCAGTGTCCTGGGGGGGCGACGGCAGAGGTAGGGTCGCCTAAGGATCTCTGATCACCATGTCGGATGGAACTAGGGTTCCGGTGAGTATGTTTACAGCAATCGGAATACTGGCAGTTTTTACATTGACTCTCTCTTTGGCAGTTTTGCTTCCGGCTCGCGCTGACTCCATTCCACTGCCTGGAACGCCTCCGACCCAGTTTTCGGTTTCGGGTCCTGCGGCTGACCAGATCCAGTACCAGATCTTTGCTTCTGAGACTGGCGAGTTTAACGCTCTCCAGGCTGGTCAGATAGATCTCACTGATACGCCCCTGAACCTATCGAATCTTGCAACCTTCTGTCCGTCAGGCACTAGTTTCTGGTGTACTGGTGTTGCTCCGAATCCGCCGGACCCTCAGTTCGGTGCCCAGCATGATGACTTCAACCTGGCGAACAACTTCTGGGGCATTACCTTCTGCTTTGCGCAAGACGGTATCACGGCTGGTGGTGCGTGTCAGCCCAAGAATGGCGCTGTCACAGTACCAGGCTATGCTTACCCAAAGGCTTCCTGCCCGAACGTTCCTGCTCCCCACGTGGGTGATTGTACTTATGCGGGTATTCAGTGGCGTCAGGGATTCTCCGCGCTTCTGAACAAGGTTGGCCTGGTGGCTAACGTGTTCGGTGGTGCAGCTCAGGCACTGGACAATCTTGACACTGTTCCCGCTCAGGGAATCCAGCATTCTGGTCTACCGTTCGACTCTGCTTGCTCACCAACTCCAGTTACTGGTTGTATTGGATCCTACTCTACGGGCGCTCCAGCCAACTACAACTTGAAGGGTGTCTGTTCTTGGGACTCGATTCACACTACAGTTGCACCATACAACAACTGTACTAGCGCTCTCAAGTATCTGGGTTCGAATCCTTCGAGTGACGGTGTTACCTGGGATGCGGG
>VBBV01000014.1 GCA_005883695.1 Candidatus Bathyarchaeota archaeon
ATGCCCACAAGAGCCGAAGCTCGAAGCTCTGAATCATCGGCGTTCGCAGGTGCGATCCTAACGTAGTAACCATCGACCCCGACTTTCTTCGCAAGCTCTGTTCCTCTAACATAGGTCCACCTTTCTATATTTTCATTCCAAGTATCAGCAGTCTCCTTGAGATACGTGGCCAAGCCATGATCACCCTTCTCCTCGGCAAAATCGCCCGCGGCGAGCAACCCGGCTATTTCCACGGCGAGAGTGAATGGCGAGTACCCACCGTCTTCTTCCCATCTGTCTTGTTGCGTTACAGGCCCGTTGCGTGCGAGGTAACCCGCAGCTCGGCGGATCGTGGGCCAGGTGTCGAGGCCGGTGAGGGCGTTGATGCGCTTGAGATGATCTGCTATGAGTATGGGGAAGGCTGTCTCATCCATTTGTATTCCTCGCCAGTAGGGTGTTCCATCGAGCCACATGTTCTGTAGCCAGTGGCCGTCTTCTTCTTGGGTGGACATGAGATATAGGAGGGTTCCTTTGGCCTGTTCGATGTCTCCGGAGGCGATTAGTCCGCCAGCTGCCTGAGCTAGGTCTCGGGGCCAGATGAGATGGTAGCCCCCGAGATCGTCGTCTCCTTTGTTGAATCCCCAGGGTATGGATAGGCTGGCGATTACTGCGCCGGGGTAGGATTTTTCCTCGTGGATCCGTAGGACTGCGTTGCTGACGCGATAGAGGTCGAAGCCAGTCTCGTACGTTTTGCCTAGGTCCATGCTCAGGGACCGGGATTCCGTCCAGCCCTCAACGAATGCTCGTTGCGCTTTGTCGAAGTCTCCTAGGAGTGCGCTTCGGGCTTTTTGTCCTGCGTCGTCAGGTGTTCGTCCAAAGGCGAGGGCTGCTACGCACTCGCCATCATTGGTCGAAAGGTCGAGTTCAGCTGTCAGCGCGATGTTTCCATTCGGGGCGTTGGCGTATGACCATGTCATCTTCTTGTTCGTGTTGATATCTTGCCAGCCATCGCTCACCCCTACGTACCCGCAACTCATGCGTTTGAAGGGGGCGGAGGAAGCCAGCGCTAATGAGGTGTCTTCTCTCTGGGCATAGAGCATTGGTGTTCCTTTGTAGTTCCCGATCCATCCATTGTTCCCATAGCCCCGGTTGCCAATGTGCGGAGAGAGAAGGGCATAGACTCCGTAATCCTCGAGCTTGCCCTTGAGAGGGTCGAAGTGGAGCTTCTGAAGGAGCACGTCTCGTTCTGGATCTGTGATGACGATCTTAGTCATTCGAAATCGGCCCTTCTTGCAAGAGTTGACGAGCTTGTAACCGGGCACTCCCTGCTCCAAAGGCGAAATTTTTCTGATGGTGTCTCGCTTTTCTTCAGAGAAGTACCGGTCACCGTCAGCTACGAGTAATTCCATGTCCCTGGTGTTCGCTTGGTCTATTCGGGGATAGTAGACCTCGTTGATTATTCCATGTGATATTGTGAACCAGACTCTGCTCTGGTGACTTGCCGAGGTTCCTATGCCCTCTTTGGCGCTAGAGGTCCAACGGGGCGGAATACCGGGCCTACCAGGAGCGACACCCTCGTCAGTCGGACTCATATGTTGTTCAGAGCCGGTTTCATGTCCTTCCGTGTTATTGCTCGTTTATAGAAGGTGTGGCGATGGCCCGGAACGCTCTTATGAGGTTCTCGTGGCATCTTTGAAGAAGTTGTTCGGATGTGACCCTGGTCGCGTGTGCCTCGGAGCTCGGGTTCGTTGCAGGCAGTAGTGGCTTACTATTCCGGAACGAGTTACTCAATTCCGAAATCCCCTGGGACATGGGTGCATCGCTAGGAGTATGGACAGCGGCGATTTTAGCTCATGCCCACCCCCACCGGAACGAAGCACTATCAAGGATGGGAGGCTTTCTGTAACATCTTTCCGGAACCCGACAAAGACTACTGCAACAATCTCCCGAGCTAGGGAAGTCTCCATGGTGGAAGTATGTGCAAGTCCGACGTGAAGTTAACGTAGAGAGAACAAGAGGCCGCCTAGAGTCACCCGCTCCCCACGGCTAAGTTGAGGTCTTCCCACTCAACCCCGGATATTGTACGCAGTAACCTTGCAAACTTGTTGGAATAAGTTTTTGACTAGTTCTCTATCCGGGAGGCCATGGGATTTGAACTCCAGGTTGAACCCATCGGGCGTGAGGGCAAAATGCGAGGTCTAACCCTTTGCACCCTTCACTTCGAAGGAACAGTTTGTCATTTTAGATAGTTGTAAGCTAGCAAGGTCATGAACTCGGGAAAACGATCACTTGTCACAAGTACGTCAAGTAAATCTCCCGCAGTCTTGCTGTTGGACCTTTGATCAGCTTGCGGTCTGATCCCTGCTGTTATCTTCGCCATTTCTTCCTTCAAAATGGATCGAAATAGCTCGCGTGTGATCGTTGGGCCGTCAAGGAGCTTGGCGGAGTGATGAATCCATTGCCAGATCTGAGCTCTACATATTTCCACCGTAGCGGTATCCTCCATCAGGTTGTTGATCGCGACGCAGCCGAGACCCCTTAACCAAGATTCCAGATATCCTAGGCTAACAGCAACATTTGCTCTCAGAGCCTGCTCGCTAATCCTCGGTTCCGGTACTCTGAGGAGATCATCGCGGTTTACCTCCGCGATCACGTCAGTTTTCTTAGACTCTAAGGAACGGTCGTCGAAGACACTCTTGACAACCGGTACCAGACCGGGGTGGGCAACCCAAGCGCCCTCGTACCCCTCAGCAGCTTCTCGCTTCTTATCGGCGACTACCTTGTCGATGGCTTCCTGGGAACGGGGGTCGCCTCTAATTGGAACCTGAGCGGCCATTCCCCCGATCGCATAAGCGCCCCGCCTGTGGCAAGATCGAGCGAGCAAAACGGAACAGGACTTCAGAAACGGCGTAGTCATGGGGAGGAGCGGTCTCTCAGGAACTAGGAATCTCGGGTCATGACCTAGGAACTTGATTAGGCTGAAGATGTAGTCCCAGCGGCCAAAGTTGAGCGCTGTTATCCTCTCGCGCAACTCATAGAGGATTTCGTCCATCTGGAATCCGGCTAGGATGGTTTCGATTAGGACGCTGCACTTTATGCTAGCGTGTGGAAGTCTAAGGGTGTTCTCGGAGTGGTCGAAGATGTCGTTCCAGAGGCGAGCTTCCAGATAGCTCTCTAGCTTGGGAATGTAGAAGTAGGGCCCTGTCCCTTGGCCGATCAGTTTCCTGGCGTTGTGGTAGAGGAAGAGGCCGTAGTCGAAGAGGAAGGCCGGAACCGGGTGGGACCCGACTAGAACGTGTTTCTCGATGAGATGTAGGCCTCGGGGCCGCATCATAAGAGTTGCAAGTTGGTCTCCTAGCTTGTATTCTCGACCATCCGGACCCACGTATCTGATGGTCCGGTCGACGGCGTCTCGAAGGTTAGCCTGGCCCTGAATAGTTCCCTCCCAAGTTGGCGAATGGGAGTCTTCAAAATCCGCCATGTAAACGTCCGCGCCGGAGTTTAGCGCGTTTATCACCATCTTTCGGTCAACCGGGCCCGTGATTTCCACCCGTCTCTGTCGCAGATCGTGCGGGATAGTCCCAACCCTCCACTCGGACATCCGAATTTCACGTGTCTCGTCAAGAAAATTGGGAAGTGCTCCGTTTCGCAGGCTTTGATGAACGAGTATTCTTTTTTGCAGTAGAGAGTCCAGACGTGGAGAAAATTCTCGGACAAGTTCTTCGATAAAGGCGAGTGCATCAGGTGTGAGAATCTCTTCGAATCCCGGGATGTTGGGATCTGCGACTCTGAGCGCTCGAGGTTCTAGTACTATCTCAGTTCGATTGTCGGTTTCGTCGGATAAGTGCAAAACTACTGGTTCCGGTCTCGCTCAGGCTTGGTCCTCGAGACGGGAGGCGTCGTTAGAGCTGTTTGTTCCTTGAACTGGGCCGTTTCAGTGGATTCGCCCATCGCGGTGGTTGAAGACGTTCCACTCGATATTACGGTTGCGACCTCGTCGAAGTATTCGGTTCCTACGAACGCCTGGTGCTTCACAGCCGTATAGCCTGCTGGTTCGGCTTCGAACTCCTTCTTCTGGACGCGAACATAGGCGGCCATCCCTTCAACGGCGTATTGTTTGGCCAGCTCGAACATGGATACTGAGAGACTGTGGAAGCCGGCCAGAGTGACGAACTGGAACTTGTAGCCCATTGCGGCCAGTTCTCTCTGGAAGCCTCTTACTCTCTCTGGCTCTAGATGTTTCTCCCAGTTGAACGATGGCGAACAATTGTACGCTAATAGTTTCCTAGGGTATACTCTGTGAATGGCTTCTGCAAACCTTCTGGCCTCATCAAGGTCTGGAGTGGGAGTTTCGCACCAGATGATGTCAGCGTAGGGCGCGTAGCTTATGCCTCGGGCAATAGCCGCTTCCAGCCCGGGTTTGATTCTGTAGAAACCCTCCGGGGTTCTCTCACCGGTAGCATAGGGCAAGTCCCTCGGATCCCCGTCGTTTGACAAAAGTCTGGCTCCCATGGCATCTGTCCGCGCGATGAGATATGTTGGGACCCCCATTACGTCGGCTGCAAGCCGGGCGGCGATTAGTGTCTTGATGAATTGATGAGTGGGGACTAGGACCTTTCCACCTAGGTGGCCGCATTTTTTCTCGGAAGCAAGTTGGTCTTCGAAGTGTACTCCTGCCGCTCCAGCTTCTATCATTGCCTTCATCAATTCGAACGCGTTGAGCGGGCCTCCGAATCCTGCTTCTGCGTCAGCTATTATCGGTGCGAACCAGTCGATTTTCCCTTGGCCGTTCATGAATTGTATCTGGTCTGCTCTCTGGAAGGCCTGATTGATCCTCTTTACCAGATATGGGACGCTGTTGGCTGGGTACAGGCTCTGGTCCGGGTAAGTCTGGCCTGAGAGGTTAGCGTCTGCGGCTACCTGCCAGCCGCTCATGTAGATTGCTTTGAGTCCGGCTTGGACCATCTGGAGGGCTTGTGCTCCAGTGAGTGCGCCGAGAGTGGGAACGTACGCCTCGTCCCTTAGAAGGCGCTCAAACTTTTCCGCGCCGAGTCGCGCCAGAGTGAACTCTGGATGGACTGTCCCGCGGAGCTTACAAACGTCCTCTGCTGAGTAGGGTCGACGGATTCCATTCCAGCGGTCAAATAGCCACGCCTGGGCTAATCGTTCAGCCTCTACACTGAGGGGCATTCTTACATTAGTCACCGAGCGTCTTGTTCTCGATACCTGTCAGCGAATAATAAGTGTTGATGAATTGTCCCTCCGATTTCTATCTTTTGATATATATTTGCATTAATAGCCAGTCACTAATTCGCTTGCCCCTCCTTGAGACGAAACGAGTATTCCAGCGGAGAGGAATGTTGGGTAAGGTTGAATGCAGTTTTTCCCTTTTTGATATAAGCGCATCGTGAAGAGAAGGCGCTGGAGCGTCCGGCTTTCTGTAAGATTGTATGGTCGTATTGCTTTACGGGCGAGAGGAGTGAGGCTGATGAGAGAAGAGGTCAAACGTTCCTTATTGTTCGGAAGGTTTTTCCAGAAAAAGGGGGAAGGATCGGGCCTGCTAGAGGCCGATCCCTGCGCCTAGAGTGTAGATTGCAGAAACGGTCTGGGTCTCAGTTGTGCCGTCGCTTAAGGTGGCGGTTATGGTGATGGTGTAGATGGTGCCTACCGCAAGGAGTAGCGTTGTGGGAAGTGTGCCAGTGGTCGCGGTCGTTGTCTGACCTGGTTGCAGAGCTAGAGCCGGCGTCCAAGGTAGGTTGAGTGGTAGGCCGGAAATCTGAGCGGTTAGCATATTGATGGCCTCGTTTCCAATGTTGGTGACCTGAACTGTTAGGCTGGGGTTGTTGCTGATCTGCTCGAAGTCCGCCTTTGTGATCTGGAAGTGTTGTTTGGTTGATAGGAGGCTTGTACCGCCCGTCTGGACGGCGATGTCGGTGTGACTGCACTCGAAAGAGTTTGTCGAGGATTGCGTGCAACCGCCCCCTGAACCGAATGGCTGCGCTGGTTCGCTTGCGCTGTTAACATACTGATCGCTGGTGTAGATGATCGTGGCAAAACCCGTCGTGGGGCTGGCGGCTACGCCGAAATCATCGAGCAGGTCACGGTTGCCCGTGCATGTTACGCCTGACTCGCATACTCCGCCATAGTGGATTGTTCCCGTGGCGGTTGTTTGTGACCATTTGCTGTTGGGAGTCGTGGCTGCGAGGTTCTGTGCGAAGTAGACCTGCCAGCTGGCTGTCATGGGGTAGCTGTCTGGTGGGTTGACGCCATCATAGTATGATGATCCGTACCATACGACGTCTAGCGTTCCTGCCGGGCCCGCGCTGCTCCATGGAAAGATGGCGGTGTTGGAGGGGGATGAGTTGATCCGGAAGGGTCCGTTCCATGACTGGCCGAACGTAGTGCTGTAGCTGTAGAACATGTTGTGGTTATCGTTGTAGACCAAGTAGACGTTGCCGGCTTGATCGACGCTAACATTGACGAACTGGTGTCCATAGCCTACCGTGACATCAGGTTTGACGTAGACTTGATAGTCGGTGAAGGTGATTCCTCCATCTATGCTGACTGCTATCCATACGACGTGGGTGCTGCAGTTGAGACAGGTCTCTTCCCCGGCGTTGGCGATGCTGCTGAAGGACTGGTAGATCAGGTGATTGTTGGGGTCGATTGCGAGGTTGCCGATCTCGTTGTTGTAGAGTGCGTTGAAAGCGTGGCTGGGGTCGAAGGCATTGGCGACTTGCGTGAAGGTTGTTCCTCCATCGTAGCTGCAGTCGACGAAGATGTTGTTGGTTGTGGCGTAGGCATGGTAGGATACGCAGACCTTGTTGGCTCCGTCAGCAGCGATCCATTCCCTGTCGTCTACCGGGATTGTTGCTCCAGTGGGGTTTATGACCCATGAGGCTCCGCCATCATGGCTTGTGCTGACGTAGACATTGGCTAGGGGAGGAGCGGTGGCTAAGCTGGCCACGTAGACGTTGTAGAAGCCGTTATTGTTCCGCACAGGTGCGACGGCTATGTCTGTGTCACCGCCTGCTGGTGAGAAGCCGTTGCTGCCGGTTGAGACGCTGTTGGGTAGTGGGAGGGTTGTGAAGTGGTTTCCGTTGTCAGTTGATTTCCAGGCGAAGGTTCCTCCGCATTGTCGGTCGACGACGCAGAAGACGTTCTCGCTTGAGCCGTAGAAGTTGCCGCTAGGGTCCGCTCGTATGGCCGGTTCCCCCTCAGTGTTGGTGCATGTTCTGAGGGTG
>VBBV01000015.1 GCA_005883695.1 Candidatus Bathyarchaeota archaeon
CTTCGTATAGTCTATGGGTGCAACGGGATACTTGGGGGTCAACTCTTGCTGAGACATGACCACTCTTCCGCCCCAACAATCCACGACGACATCGAACCCCTTGGTTCTGCAAGCTACGAGAAACGCCTGTCTCCCACCTGAGCAAGTGCCGAACACTCCAGCCTTGCCATTGCTCTGCGGAAGAGATTTCAGGTAACTCAAACTTTCTGTTATATCGCCAACGACATCATCGTCGGGCACTCCTCCTGCGGCCCGTGCCTTCGCAGCAATATCCTCTGGCGCACCGTGGCCGAACTGGTAGTAGATATTGGGGCTAATTGCTAGGGAGCCATGATGGGCGAACTTTAGAGTGGTCTCTCGATACCATTCGTCCCATCCAGGGGCGTGATGAATTAGCACAACTCCAGGGAAGGGTCCTGAGCCCAGAGGCCGGGCGAAGTACGCGTTGATAATCGTGGCATTGTGTCCAGGAACCGTTACGGTTTCTGCTATCATTCCTTCGTACATATCTGTCCGATACTTGTGCATGTTCGATACTCGCTCGCTGTGGACGAAAAGGGGCAGGTTTGTTTAGCTTTTGCTCAAATTGCTTGACGAGCATATCAAGAGGCGGTTGCCGATGGGAAGCGATTTCGGCGAGACTTAGTCATTCTCGCCAAGTTACTCCTTGTGAGCGTGGGATCCCTACGTTCCCCGATGGCCCTTAAGTACTCGATTGCAAATTCGAGCGTTTGGATTGTCATGCAGGCAACTGCTCAAGCTGGGAAGGCTGTCCAACAAGTCAAAGAATACGACCTGTATCTGGACATTGATTTTGACGCTCTGAAATTCTCAGGAAAGGCGAGAATCGACATGAGCTCAACTGGAGATATCAGTCTAGACGCAGTAGATCTGGAGGTTACAAGTGTCAAAGCGACCGGTCGTAGTATGCAGTTCAAACAACATGGAAACGTCGTGGATATTCCGACCGGCCAATTCTCCGGACCGCTAGAAGTTGACTACAAAGGAAAAGTCTCTGAGAGCCTGACCGGGTTCTACAAGGCTCCATACGGAGACAAGTACGTCCTAACAACACACTTCGAGGCGGGACACGCTCGTAGACTACTCCCTTGCATCGATCATCCAGCCTACAAGGGGGAGTTCAAACTAACAGTACGCACGCGAAATGATCTCTCTGTAATCTCGAATATGCCGGTTGAATCCGAGAGGAAGGAGGGGGACAAGAAGACGGTAGCTTTCCAGAAGACACCGAAGATGTCCACCTATCTTCTCTATCTCGGAATCGGCAGGTTCGAGGAGGACAAGAATCGCCATAACAAGACAGAGTTGTATACGGCTTCAGTGGTCAAGCCTGAGGGCAAGATCAAGACGGGTCTCGCCTTCGAGGCAGCACAGAAATCTCTAGAATTTTACGAGAAGTATTTCGATATTCCATATGATCTGCCGAAGCTCCATCTGATCGCGGTCCCGGAGTTCGCTTATGGGGCGATGGAGAACTGGGGCGCGATAACCTTCCGAGAGATCTTGTTGCATGCCGACAAGGACACGAGCACATCGACTAAGAAGAGCATCGCTGAGGTAATCGCGCACGAGATTGCTCACATGTGGTTCGGCGATCTTGTCACGATGAAATGGTGGGACGATCTCTGGCTTAACGAAAGCTTCGCGACCTTCATGGCCTACAAGGTGGTCGACTGGGCCTATCCACAATGGAAGATCTGGCAAGACTTCGTCAAGAACAGCACAGGTGGAGCGATGGCTCGCGACGCTCTGAAGAGTACACATCCCATGGAGGCCAGAGTCCGCTCTCCAGAAGAGGTTGAGGAACTCTTCGACGAGATTAGCTATGGCAAGGGTGCTAGCATTCTTCGCATGATCGAAGCATACATAGGTCCAGACAAGTTCCAGAAGGGTGTTAGCAGCTATCTCAAACAGTTCCGTTATTCCAACGCAGCCGGCCGCGACCTATGGAACCATCTTCAGCAAGCGTCAGGTGTTGATGTTAGCCGCGTCATGGAGGAGTGGATCAGCAAGGTTGGATACCCAGTTGTCAAGGCTTCGCTGTCGCAAGGCAAGCTGGTGCTGGAGCAGGAGAGGTTCTTACTATCCGGGTCCAGAGAGAGGCAAACTTGGCCTATCCCTGTCTCAATAATGGTAGATGGGAAGATCCAGCAGCTGTTGCTCGACAAAGAGAGAGCTGACGTCAGAGTTTCCAGTCCAAAATCTGTGAAGGTGAATGTTGAACGAACCGGTTTCTATAGGGTAGACTATCGTGGCGGCGATCTCCAGTCACTCGTCTGGGCCGGCAAACTGTCCGGGCTCGACCGGTATGGGCTTGCAAACGACGCTTGGGCCTTCCTCAGCTCAGGCAACATGAGTTGGAAAGAGTACCAGAGCCTCCTCGAACGATTCTCCAACGAAGAAGAGTATCTACCTGCATCTGAGGTGTCTGAACGGCTCACCACCTTATTCCAGATTGCCCCGAGAAAGATCGTCGATCTCTCGCGAAGATACCACAAGTCACAGCTCAGTATACTTGAGCGGAAAAAGGACGAGAACAGCTCCCTGCTCAAGGGGACCGTTGCTGTCCGACTCGCTCTCCTAGATGATACATACGCTCGCGAGGCGGGGGCGAAATTCAAGGATCTATCCACAGTAGAACCGGACATGAAACGAGCGGTGATCGTAGGTTATGCAAGATCGTCCAATGATTACGACGGGCTCATCGAGCGGTACAATAAGAGTACCACAGACGAGGACCGTCTCAGATACTTGGAGGGACTCGCGAGTTTCAAGCGACCCGACTTGGTCAGAAGAGTTCAGGACTGGGCGATGGCCGGCAACGTGAAACGTCAAGACATCGGGCGTGGACTACTCCAGTTCGCAACCGCAAACCCGGATGCGCATGCCGTTACTTGGGAGTGGTTCAAGGACAATGTTGAGAAGCTTGACAAGATGTACGAAGGGACGGCCACACTCTCGGCCTATATGCGTGCATACATCTCCATCCTAGGTGTCGGTCGGGTCGGGGAAGTCGAGAAACTCTTCAGCGAACACAAACTAGCTGGAGCAGACGCAACACTTGAGAGGTTGAAGATACACGATAGGCTTGCAAAGGAGATAACAAAGGCTTAGACTTCAATCACTCTGAACTTGAGCAGCAAAGTTTTTGCCACTACTCTTTGGGTTGCAAAGCGTTTCGAGCTTGTTGCTCTAATTTCTTCCTAGACTATCAGGAACGTTCTCTTAAGCTCAAGAATTCTGCACGAGTAGTATCGAAGCGCTTTTGAGACAGCCTTCCTTTCGGAAGCATGACGCGTCGGGGTAGAGTTAGGATTCTTGTCTGATAGGCTGAATTCTGCGGGCGGTTACAAGCCCATCAGCGATTACGGGGTCATCGGAGATATGCACACTGCGGCACTCGTTGGACTTGACGGTTCCATTGACTGGTACTGTGCGCCAAGGTTCGACTCTCCTAGTGTGTTCGCCGCTCTGCTCGACTCGCAAAAGGGAGGCAGATTCCAGCTATCTCCAACGGGGAAGTTCACGACAAAGCAGAGTTATGGAGGCGACACGAATGTGTTAGCGACCACGTTCGATTCCCAAGAGGGACGCATCCGGCTTACAGACTTCATGCCTTGCTTCATGGAAAAGGGAGAGCTGAAAGGATTCCAAGAACTCCACAGAATTGTCGATTGCCTCGAGGGCGCTCCTGGACTTAGAATCACTTTTCAACCACGTTTCAACTACGCTCGCGGAAACACGATCATACGAGAAACCCGAGACGGATGCCTGGCGAGGAATCAAAGACACCACATCAGTCTAGCCTCGTCCGTAAAGCTACTTGTCTCTGACAAGGATCTACTGGTGAACGACTTCCAGCTGTCCCGAGGTCAGAGAATCGTCTTCGTCCTCAAGTGGGGAAACAGCTCATCAACACCTGCGGCGAGATATGAAACAAGTAGGAAGCTATCAAAGACATTATCCTACTGGAAACGATGGGTTAGCCACGTCAAGTACCAGGGCCCGTATCGGGCACATGTCGTAAGATCATGCCTCGTGCTGAAAATGCTACAGTATGCTCCGACCGGGGCGATGGTGGCGGCCGTTACCACCTCTCTACCGGAGAGCATTGGAACTTTGCGGAATTGGGACTATCGATATTCTTGGATCAGGGACAACGCTCTCTCCGTCTGGGCGTTAAGTGAGGCAGGAGCCACAAGGGAGGCCCTAGAGTACACTAGATGGATGATCAATGTTCGACGTCATTCCAAGGAGAGGTTGCAGATAATGATGGGCATTGGAGGTGAAAGAGAGATCCCTGAGATTACCCTGGACCATCTCGAAGGCTACCGGCGTTCGAGCCCAGTGCGGGTCGGGAACGCGGCGTACAAGCAGCTGCAGTTGGACATATACGGTATTCTCGCTGATTCCATGTATTATCTACACCGCGCGCAAGGATGGACCACCAAGCAAGTATACGAAAACCTGGTGAAGTATTCGGCCGATCAGGCAGCAGCGGAATGGGAAAAGTCCGACAGCGGAATATGGGAGATGCGCGAGCCGAGATCGTTCGTGGAGTCGAAGATGTGGTGCTACGTCGCCCTCGACCGGGCGATGAAGATAGCTCGAGACCTAGGATACGACGAAGACTGGCGGAGATGGGAGCCTGTGAAGAAGGAGATCAAGAGTCAGATTCTGTCCAATGGATGGTCAGACAAGAAGAAGGCTTTCACGATGGTTCTCGGGGGGGACGACCTCGATGCAGCTAATCTCCTCATGCCCCTAGTAGGGTTTCTGCCGGCTAGGGATCCCAAGATGACCTCGACAATCCAGCACATTCGAGAAGAGCTGTCCAAGGGCGATCTAATCTACAGATACAACGTGGATGATGGCCAACTGGGAAAGGAGGGTGCTTTCACAGTGTGCAGCTTCTGGATGGTAGACTGCCTAACACGGCTAGGAAAGTTAGGTGAAGCAGAAGGACTATTGAATCAGTTATTGAAACGGGCGAATCACTTAGGATTGTACTCGGAAGAGATTGATCCTGACACCGGTGAAGCATTGGGGAACTTTCCGCAAGCCTATACTCACATGGGTTTGATAACAGCCTCCGTTCGTCTCGAGGAGGCACGTCGAAAGACCGGGTTCATGCGCTATGCCCGTGCTCTATCTAACAGAATCAGTCGCTAGTGAGCACGCCGGATAGGGAAGAGGTTCTATGACTTGCCGGTCTTGTAGAGATCAGTGAGAAGTTGGATGACTTCTCGATGGTTTCTCAGGTTGAACTTGGCATAGGATTTCGCAAGTCCTACCTTGATCGAATAGGCCTGATCTGGAATCGCCTCGAAGAGATCTTCGTCAGCCCAATCGTCGCCCATAGCCAACACGAAGTCGAAGTTCGTCTCTGCGAGAAGCAGCTTCGCGGCCATTCCTTTGTTTATTCCAACGTTTCTCACCTCGATTGACTTACTGCCCTGTAATACTTGGAGCTCAGTGTTTTCGGTGAAATAGGACAGTTCATCTGCGAGCTCTTTTGATCGCACATGTGCGAGTTCCGGGTCTGCTGCTCGGAAGTGCCAGACGAGGGAGAACTCCTTTTCCTCCAAGAGAGATCCTGGCAGTCGGTCCTCATAGCCTCGGAGGGTAGGTCGGACTTTCTCTTTCCAGTTGCTTTCGACCTTTATCGTTGGGACCCAGTCTTTGCTTTTTTGTCTGATCCAGGCTCCGTGCTCAGCAACGATTCCTAGATTGAGGGAGCCGAACCAATCCTGCAAGAGGGTTCGATTACGTCCGCTAATTATTACCAGATTGTTTCGTGGATCTTCTGAGAGCGCATTGAGGACGGCTAGGAGGGTCTTTTCGGGGACTGCTGTTTCGGGACGTGCCTTGAATGGGGACAGCGTCCCGTCGTAGTCTAGAAAGAGTATCCTGTTCTGCGAGGTATCATAGTCTCTGATCATCTTCTCTCTAGTCGCGGCGTCAAGTATCTTGGCACTGAATTTCTTTTGTTGTTGTTTGATCGATTGTAGTTTGCTCGTGAAATCCTGGCCCCATTTGATGACATCGTAGCGCTCCAGTCTGGTCTGCATTGCTTGGTTGCGGCGTACCTGCTCCGCTTCAGGCATCTCAAGGGCGGTCTTGATGGCGTCTACTATTTCGGAGGTGTCGTTGGGGTTTATGATCAGTGCCTCGCCAAGTTCCCTGGAGGCTCCTGTCATCTCGCTGAGTATCAGAACTCCTTTCTGGTCGGTTTTGGACGCGATGTATTCTTTGGCGACTAGGTTCATCCCATCTCGTAGAGGGGTTACTAGCGCGACGTCACTGATTGCAAAAAGGCTTAGCAGTTGATTGTAGGGCAGGAACCTGTACCGGTATACTATCGGGGTCCAGTCGATTGTCCCGAACTTTCCGTTGATGCTTCCAACGAGCTTGTCGATTTCTTCTTTCATCTGCTCATATTGTTCAGCTCCGAGTCTTGAAGGCACGACCGATAATACTAGAACAACTTTCCGTTGCCATTGAGGGTGTCGATCGAGAAAGAATGCATATGCTTCCAGACGATGCTTGATCCCTTTGGTATAGTCAAGCCTGTCTTGGGACAGTATTATCTTGCGATTGCCGAGTCTCTCGCTGAGCCCGCGGCCCTCTTCCTGTATGTCGTCACTTTTCGCGAGGTTACGAATCTCGCGGTAATCAACGCCCATTGGAAATGTGTCAATTTTTATCGTCCTTTCTCCGTCAATGAGCACCTGGCCGAAGCTGTGTTCGTAGCCTAGGATTCGGAGAATACATCTGAGGAAGTGTTGCGTGTAGTCTATTGTGTGAAATCCTATCAGGTCAGCTCCAAGAATGCCTTCCAATATTTCCCTGCGCCACGTGGTCGGGAGGGTACGGAAGACGTCGTATGAGGGGAAGGGAGTGTGGAGGAAGAACCCGATTGGGATGTCAGGTAGCTTCTCTCTCAATAATTTAGGGAGAAGCATAAGATGATAGTCGTGGACCCAGACCGTATCGTTGGGCTGGTACGCTTTTAGGATGGAATCTCGAAAGGCCTCGTTCACCTTCACGTACTGCGTCCAGTCTTCTTCTCTGAACTTGGCGTATGTGGGAAAGTAGTGGAATAGAGGCCATACTGTGCTGTTGCAGAATCCTTGGTAGAATTTTTTCATGGTGTCAGCGTCGAGGAAGACCGGGCAGGCCCTTTGCTTGGCAGCCTTCGTTCTCAGTAATTCTCGAGAGCCTTCTTCGACCTCCATGCCCGGCCATCCAACCCAGAGGTAATCTGTTCCGGAGGGGTCTTGTCTTGCCCACTCCAAGTACGCGGTCAATCCAGAGACGAGACCGCCCGGGCTGGCATGGAACACTAGTTTGTTGTCGCGATCGCTGACCGTGAAAGGCAGTCTATTGGATACGACTAAAAGTGTCATGCCTATCTCGTCTTCGGGATTTTTTCTCAGAGGGTCTAACTATCCATTAAGATTGTTAGTAACCCATCCCTAAACCAGCCCAGTATAGGGTCGAACATGTCAATTCTATCCTTTCTCGAAGGAACACCGCTTAGCACGATTCTCATACTAGCTGACATTGGAATCTGTTGGGAGGGCTAAGAAGTCGTAAGAGAAGTCAGTGCAACCAAGATGAAGCCTCTAACGAGAATTCGAGGAGAAACTACAAGGGATTTTGACACCTAGAACTAGTGCCATGGTCATAATCGATGAAGGAAATTGAGGTCGTTCGCAGTTCAGAACTGAAATCAGGTTATTCGACTCCAGGGATCGTTCGTGAGAAAGCGTTTGAGTCAATCCACCGATACATCATTGTGTCACGGACAAGGATTGCCGGCGGAGCAGTATCGGACTGGCACCATCACGGAACAAGACATCTCTACGGGTTTCTGGAAGCCGGGCTCATGCGGTTAGAATACGGCTTGAAAGGTGCTAGCGCTGTTGAGGTGGGACAGGGAGATTTCTTCTACATTCCCCCGCGCCTAGTTCAGCGCGACGTGAATCCGAACAGAGAACAAGAGCTCGTAGTCGTAAACATTCTAGTAGGCAGGGGAGAACCAGTCATTAATGTCAAGAGTCCCAAGCAAGCTTGACTTGCGCAAAATAGACGAAGGAAAGCATGCAGCAGATATCGAGCTCAAAACAACTGAAGGAGCGAGTACTTGTTGGAAAGTTGCTGCCCAAGCGCTATCAGAGAGCCATAGAGACGGCCACTTTCAGGATAAAGCGGTCCCCATGGACACACTGACGGTGAATGACCTTCAGATAACAGTCGAAAAATCGGAGACTTCTTGCCTCAACTTCTACACGAAAAAGGAGCAACGGGGCGGGTTACAGTAGTGTTAACGGGCGCTACTTCCATTTTTTAGGGTCCCAGTCGCTGAGAGAATCAATGTTTATTTTCTCAGCTTTGAGCGCGGTCTTCAGTGCTGCTAGGACGCTCGCGAATGTGTAGCCTGCTCCAAGACGGAGAACATGATGGGTAACAGGTTGCTTGTGCAGTTGGTAGACCGAATCTGTGGGGAAGGATGAGTTGAGCCAGAAGATAATCGGATTCTTTAGCTTCCCATTGTAGGGAACCAGCCGGTCAGCCACGAGACGATTCGGGGGATTATCGCGTGCGTGAAGTCTCTCGTCGAATTCGAAGCTCTGGCCAACTTGGACCATTGCCGTTCCTCTCCGAGCATTCAAGGATACTTGGGGCGATAGCACGCAAGCCGGACACTTAGACAGCCAGTCTCTCAACTGATTCTCATAAGACTGTACAGCGCTAGTGAAGGAGCTCATTATCTGCCATAGGCCGACGCTTGATAATAGAGTTGTCGACCCTGCGACACTTTGGAAACAGCCTTGGAACATTGCGGCCCCAGCACACTTCGGCCCATTGTCCCTTTAAGTGAAGCGCGTTCGCCGCGGCTATGTGCCAATAACCTCGCCCAGCCGGAGAAACCCGCCAGCTTTTGACTTTAACACTATAGACATAATGACCCTTGATTGTTGCTTGAAGAAGTGTTCAACCAATTGTATTCTCTAGAAACAGACTCGGGGTGGAGAGTTGTTTGATGGTGCGGAGGGTGGGATTTGGACATCGGTTACTAGTACATATAAGGCAAACCTCATCGGGCCACCAGTAGAAAGCCGAGTCCCGGTCATGGCGGGGCCGGAGGTACTCGGATAAACCATTATCCGGGTCTGATCTAAGGTCTTTCCGAACCGGCCAGAGCAATGTTGGAAGCCCTTGCGCGGTCGCGTCGCGGCCTTAGATAATGCTCCCAAAGGTCTGGTCACGCCCGGATTCAACACAAACGTATGGCGAACTTTTTTCGGCTCAAGAAAGTAATCACCGAGAGTCTAAGTTCAAGACCGGTGGGTTTCGCCATTACGTCATGGAGTGCATCTTCTAGGTACTGCCGTTTCAGAGGGTCTTCTGGATTCTCCACAGCAAACTAGGCACATGAACGCTACAGGCGTAGCGGGAGTGAAGCATTCCCTATTGGCAACTTTTGAACACATGCTAGATCGCCGGAGAACTCGCTCGTCTCAAAGAGACTCGTTCTTCGCTCCGAGAATGACCATCCCTCCACCGTGAAATCTGACCGCGAGACAAGAGGAAGCGAAATCGATGAACCCTGAGTACTGGCATCTGTCTGAACGGGACTGCTTGTCCCATCACCTTTTCGATTGTGGATTTCACGTTTCCCTCACTCGCGTGCGGCGTTTCCCAAAGCACCACCCAGATTCAGGTGAAAAAACATACGCACATTAAGCATCATAACAGTCTTCCTCCTGGCTTCCGCCATTCTCGTAACAATTGTAGGCCAGACCGAACGTGGCACAGTGAGCAACATTGCGTTTACCAGTCCTTCGGGAACTCACTTCGACCATATTATTATGATACCCTTGGAAAACGAACCTTACAACGCGGTAATGGGTAGCGGCATAGGAAATTCGAACGCTCCATTCATCCAGAGAATGTTACAGTCGAGCGGGACAGCACCAAGCTACAACAGTTATCCAACTTCTGGTATGGTTAACAACTGCTCATTCGACTGCTACACGGCTGTCACGTCGGGTCAAGAGGGAATCAATAATTGTAGCACGGATTGTGTTCAAAGCTTTACCTTCACCAGTATTTTTGACGAGCTGGTCAGCCACGGCCTAACTTGGAAGGGATTCTGTGAGGATACCTGTACCAGACAAGGTGACCATTTCCCACCACTTCAGTACGCGAGCACTCAGGCTAGTCCTCAGGGGTCTTGTTCTACCACAGGAGAAGAGAACTGCTACATCTACACTTGTATAACATGTTCTGATACAGTATCGTCGTTCAGCCAGATGATAGATGAGCTAAATTCCCCGACTCCGGCCAGCTATATCTGGTTTGCACCGAGTGATTGTCATAATATGCACGGTACCTCAGGTTGCAGTGGCGGGATCAGCGCTGGTGACGGTTACCTCCAACAGATGCTAGTAGGTAGCGGCACCCTATCTAGTCCTGGACCTGGTTCGTTACTTTCGACCCTGCTTTTCACCAGTGGCACGTTCAAACCTGCTATCTATCTCTGGTGGGACGAATGCAACAGTAGTCCGGAAGGATACCCATGCGATGGTAACAATGATACTCCGAACTTACTCTACCAGCCCAACTTGTCTAATCCTTACATCTCCACCGACAGTCTTGACGAATATGCTACTCTGAGAATGATAGAGGACAACTGGTCACTTGGCTGCATACTCAACGACTGTGCGGCTACTAGCATGAAGGATTTCTTCACACCTTCCATTTCAGCATCCTTCAGCTACAGTCCGGCAATGCCAACGACCGGAACGATCGTCGCGTTCGCGGGCTCATTCACCGGAGGTGTGGCACCCTACGCCTACTCTTGGAGCTTCGGCGACGGCCTGACTGGTTCGGGCGCAACGACCAGTCACAACTACAATTCACCCGGACAATACATTGTAACCCTGACAGCCATGGACTCTGCAAAGGTGACCGCCTCATCAGCACAGACACTCATGGTCACAAGTCTCACCCCTAGCACTGTCTCAGTATCCTTCACCTTCTCGCCTGTATCGCCAACCACCGGCACCTCGATCAGCTTTGCTGCAACTCCTAGTGGAGGCACCCCTCCCTACACTTACATTTGGGATTTTGGAGATGGAGCACCTTCTGCCACAGCTGCTCCCAGCCACACATATAGCATCGCTGGGGCCTACACCGTCACTGTCACCGTAACGGACGCTAACGGCCTGACAGGATCAGCCTCTCAACAGGTGACGACTACAAGCCAGCAACCGCCCGTACAGTTGTTGGCCGGCTTCACATACAGCCCTCTCAGGCCCACCGCCGGCTCAACTGTCAATTTCAGTCCCAGCGCGACAGGGGGAACATCACCATACAGCTTTTCATGGGACTTTGGTGACGGGACCACGTCTACCGCCTCTCAGCCCAGTCACACATATGCCAATCAAAGATCCTTCACTGTCACTCTGACTGTGGCAGACTCTGCCGCGGATTCGATTACACTATCAGCTACTCTTCAGGTCGTATCGCAGCCCCTGCCCTTATCTTCCAGTTTCGGCTACAGCCCATCTGTCCCGGTCGCGGGCGCAACCGTAACATTCACGTCGACTGTCAACGGGGGAACTGCTCCCTACTTGTACTCTTGGAACTCGGGAGACGGCAACACACGGAACGGGCCCAGTTTTGGACACGTATACACGAATGCTGGAAACTACTCTATCATTCTGACTGTTACAGATTCGACGGGCAACATCGCCAGGGAGGCACAGCAGGTGAACGTTCGTTCTACTTCTCCATCGAGCCGGCCTCCAGACCCTAACAATCACCCGAACAGCGGCGGAACATGCGTTCTATGCAATATCACACATCTCGCTCCGACCTCCTCGTCGATCTTGTTCACCGGCTTCTTCGGCGGAATAGTATTGAGCGTCACTGTCTTCCTCGCAAGATACCATGGGCAGAATCGCAGGTTGGGCTATATGCTTGCCCAGGGACGGCAGGCAGCCTTGCTCGCCGACCCGAAGATTCTGGTATGGTCCGCATCGACCTCGACGAGGCGGAATGGTGCGAGAACTGCCACCGGTCCACGTTTCATCGGTGGGAGCATAAGCGAGTAGCGGGTCCGAAGAGGCACTCCTCGAAGGTCCTGGAGACGGGTTTCCATATGGCGTTAATTTCTCCCGGTCCAGCGAGTTTAGACAATTCCTCGTTATAGCCATCCTTGTAAATTGGGAGGTTTGGGTTCCTGTTTAGGACCAGTCTGGCAGCCTGAAATTTCGAACTTGAGATTTCTCCGGTGCATCGGAGTTCTCCGGCTTCACTGGAAACTGTCACGTTTGCTTCCTCGTCAGGAATCGTGAGGGTCGTTTTTTCCGTGGAGATAGTGTGACTGCTTGTTCGGGGCGAGAGCAGCATGAGGCCGATGTCCTGCCCCTCCGCTACATCCATCCTTATTGTAGGAGCTATGAGATATCCTTCTTCGGAACCTGTGGTATCATGCAGTATCGTTTAATAGTGTTCCGAGAATCTGGCCGCGACCTTGCAGACAAGAAGAGGATCAGGAATAGCCCTCTCATTCATGACTATCGCCATGGCCATTATTGCAGCGGGACCTTCCGTCCCCATCGGCCACTCCGCTACTAGCCAGACAGTTCAGACAGTACATCCATGGACTGACGCGCTGTCAGGAGGCGTCTGGGCTAGGCTGAACCATCTCGCCACGAACGGCTCGATTCTAAACTCGGCCCAAGCACAAGCGATGATCGGATCCATCGCCAGCAGCCCAGCACCAACCCAGGACCCTCCAAACCTCTTCACCAACAATTTCAGAGTCACAGGAAACTCGAGCCTCTTCCCGTTTGAGGATGAGCCGAGTATCACTGTAAGAAACCAATCTAGCCAGTTCCTGATGGTAGTAGGCGCAAACAGTCTCGCAACGACACCTTCGCCTCTGATCCTGCTCTGGGTGTTGACCGTGCCGGGACTTTCTACTACTCCTTCCTTTCCCTAGCCACAATCGCCTCCGGCGTAGTTACAAGCGACGACGTGGTTGTTGCAACATCTGCAGACGGCTTGCACTGGACCAACCATGTAGCGGTCCAGCGAAGAACATTCACCAGCACATCAACGATCGTATCAGAGATTTATGACAAAGACTATCTCGCCGTTGGTCCCAGCAAGAGCAGCCCGTCCCTCGACACGGTATACGTGACCTACACGGACTTTGTTCAATCCTGTCCCCTCGCCGGAACTTGCAGCGAGAACTCCACCATCATGCAGGTTCACACGACAAACTCCGGCGTCACCTGGTCCAGCCCGGTTGCTGTCAGTCCCACAGCGTCATTTCCATCCTCCTCAACGACCGGCCGCGTAGTCACCGGCTCCATGCCAGCCGTAGCGTCCAACGGCAACCTCTACGTAGCATACTTCGACACTGGAGAGAACGGATTCCTCAATACCACCGCCAGCATCATGATAACAACGTCGACAAACGGCGGAGCATCATTCTCACCACCAGTAACAGCCACCTCGATTCCTCAACAGCTGACATTCGCCAGCCAGGGCAGCAACTGCTGCTTCAGATGGTGGACTTCCATGCTCCCATCAGTGGACGTGGCTCCAGACGGGACCGTCTACATCGCCTACGGAGCCCGACAATCCAAGTTCAGCGTTGACCCAGCCGACGTCTACCTGGTAGCATCGATCAACGGCGGAACAACCTGGAGTCAACCGACCATGATCAACGACAGCTCCAGCACTAACGGACACTTCTTCGCCTGGCTGAAAGTCTCCGCGGACAACGTCGTCCATATTATTTGGGGAGATCAGAGACTTGACCCCGTCGGAGTAGGCTACGACATATTCTACGCCACAGCCACAAACCACGGAGCCACTATAAGCCAAAACATCAGAGTCACAGATGTAGGTACCGATCCGCTCTTCACGGTCGGATTCATCGGTGACTACTTCAACCTGGCCGTTTCTGGCAATCAAACATACCCTGTATGGACGGATGGCAGGAGAGCTCTAAGACCTCTGGGACGAGAGATCCTGACCGGGGAAACAGACATTTTCACGGCGAGGCTTGGCCCGCGAGACACCCCCAACATAGCGATACAGAACACCGGAAACGCTGGATACTATGGGCCGGTCACGATAACCGCCAGAGGCTTGCCTAGAGAAGCATACTTTGTCGGAAGAGTCAACGGAATTCCTGTAGTCTCCCAGTCGCGCCTGGTCAGCTTCTTCTTCTCAACAAGATCCGGCAACCTAACAGACATGCTACTTCCCGCGTCCAACTACTACGGCGCCTACACGGTCGAACTCGACGACTGGGTCTCAGCAGCACCACTAGCCACATCAATCCTCTACATCGTCGACACTCGAAGCCTACAGGTCTCAATCACAGGACCCACAGTTGCATCTCCCGGAGACAACATCACCTGGACACTACAGCTAGTCTCACCCAGCGGAACAACCCCGCAAAGCTACAGCTCAACATTCACGATAAACAAAATACTTCTGACCACACCAACCGGCACCGTGCAAGACCTCACCGCCAACGTCAAATCCACAGGCCAAACAACCTACACTGTCTCGCTCAAGCTCCCATCAAACACAGCAGGATCCTACGCACTCTTCGTCAACGCTTCACAGACCAGTGCAATAGTCCGAAGCACCGGGACAGCAACAGCCTCTGTCACGGTAAACAGTCAAGTCCAGAACATCGCGAATCTAGCCGGCTCAGAGCAGACCTACACTATAATCGTCGGCCTAATCGCGGCCACCGCCGTCGCACTCCAAGTTATCCAGCTCACCAGACGAAAGCCCAGCCCACCAGCAACCACTCCTCCTTACAACAACCCGCAAGGCACCCCACCCTCGGCCTAGAACAAGTACCATCAAGAACCAGCTTCGCTGGCTCAAGATCATATGAAGCCGACTCGGAAATCATCATTAGGACTTGCGGGTCAGAGAGCTTCGAATCTAGTATAGGAATCGGAGGCCCAGATTCCTGGGTCCGAACACTCTCTCCGGATGGATATTCTGAGAGATCTGTAACAATTCTTAACGTTTCAGTCGCCTATTGCTGACGGAATAATGGTCGAAGATGGAAGCGACATCTGCGAAGGTGAAGTCGGGTAGGCACAGATATACTGGACATAGCCAACGCCCCGGATGCTGTAGACGATAATAATGGTCCATGTTGAGTGCGGGGGGTTAGATTTAGACTTCGGTTTAGAACTACCGAAATGCAAGAATCTTGCTCAGATAGCCAATTTTGAATGGTGCGGGGGGAGGTTGAACCAGAGGTGGTTCGCATCCATTTGTGAAAAATGGTCTCGTTATCGCCTATTTCTTCGTGATGGTGGACCGCT
>VBBV01000191.1 GCA_005883695.1 Candidatus Bathyarchaeota archaeon
CGAGCCAGACGAATCCTTTCTTCTCGCCTTCCTCGTTGAATGAGACTCGCTCGGTGCTTCCAGGATAGATGACTGGGGTTCCGTTGATGATTTTTCTTTGATGATTGTGAAGGTGGCCCGAGGCGAAGAGTTGGAGGTTTCTCGGGATAGACGATTTCTGAATGTGGACTTCTTGGCCGAAGTAGCCGTCGAAGCCTTCGATCGGATAGTGTGTGAGGAAGATGTTGATGTCGCCGTCTCGGTTGATCTCGTGACCGGCGAGAGGATCTGCATTGGCTGGTAGAGATGGGTTGAGGCTCATCCCTGTCACGTTGACACTTTCACTTGCGAGGTTGAACTTCTTGCTCGTTGGATGCTGTTCTTGTATGAAGTAGACGTGTCCGGATCTCGCGTGAACGGCGAGGGGGGATGCGCCCTGCTCGATGCTGCGTGGAGTGTCGTGGTGGCCGCTTACGAGAATGGTTTTGATGTTCTTGTCATGTAGACGCTTGAACTGTTCTGCAACGAACGCTCTGGTAGGATTGCCGGGCAGAATGCCATCGTAGAAATCTCCACCGATTAGAAGAATATCGGGCTTGTTCTCTAATGCGAAGTTGACCAGGATTTCGAAGCAACGTTGGAAGTCGTGCTTTCGTTCGAACCGCTTGGGTCCATACTGGACTGCTGATGGGTCTAGGTGGTTGTCCGCTGTTAGAAGAACGTGAATTGTCATAGTAATCTAGCTACCGAAGTCAACTGACGTCTCGGGATGAACTGGAACGATATTAAGAGTTGGAGATAGCCGAACGTGACCTGTCGAGTCCTAGACAAAGCAGCGGCGTTTGGGACTCATCTGAAGACGGGAAAAGAAATGGTTGCAAGAAATACGATCAGGGTAGGAATCGACATCGGTGGGACCTTCACGGATCTCGTGGCCGCAGACGCGAAACGTGGGGTTTGGAAGATCAAGGTCCTCACCACGCCGACCGATCCGTCGGTGGGAGCACTCGATGCTGTTCGAAGATTGTTGGAAAAACCGAAGGTCGACGCCGGTCTTGTTGGAGCCGTCATTCACGCGACAACGCTCGCCTCGAACGCCCTTCTGACGGGAGACATTCCTAAGACCGCTCTCGTCACAACCTCGGGCTTTCGAGATGTTCTGGAGATCGGGCGCCAGAACAGGCCTGAGCTGTACAATCTTCAAGTCGAGCGTCTGCCTCCCTTGGTCCCGAGGCGATACAGATTCGAGGTCCGAGAGAGAATCTTGCATGATGGAAGGGTTCTGGAACCGCTTGACAGATCGCAGGCTACTCTGGTCGCAAGAAGGATACGAAGACTCGGTATTGGAACCGTTGCTATCTGCCTTCTTCACTCCTACGCCAACCCGAAACACGAGAAGGAAGTGGGAGAAATCTTCAGGAGAGAGCATCCCGGCGCGAAACTGTCCTTATCTTCCTTGCTTCTTCCGGAGTTTCGAGAATACGAGAGAACCAGCACGACGGTCGTTAATGCGTGTCTACAGCCGTTATTCTCTGAATACCTGAAAAAACTCGAACAGGGATTGGAACAACTCGGAGTTCGCGCGTCTCTCTTTGTAATGCAATCGAATAGTGGAACCGTGCTCTCTCGCCAAGCCTCATTGGAGCCGGCCCGGCTCATAGAGTCAGGACCGGTCGCTGGGGCTGTAGCGTCCAAGTTCTATTCTAGTGGGTCCGAAAGCATCGTCTCTCTAGATGTCGGCGGGACCACGTCAAAAGCAGGAGTATGGTCTCGTAACGGTTTCGAGGTGACTAATGAGTATGAAGTTGGTGGCCGTTTGCATGGAAGCAGGCGAGTCGAAGGATCAGGATACCCTGTCAGATTTCCAGTCGTAGACCTCGTCGAGGTTGGAATCGGCGGCGGGAGCATTGCTTGGGTGGATGATGCGCGCGTTCTTCATGTTGGGCCTCAGAGCGCTGGGGCGTCGCCGGGCCCGGTTTGCTACGGGAAGGGTGGCAGGTTGCCGACGCTAACGGATGCCTCTCTTGTTCTCGGCTGGTTGAGCCCGAGTTTCCTGCTTGGGGGAGATCTGCCATTGATACCGCAGCTTGCCTACACAGCCGTTGCTGAGTTGGTCGCGAAGCCGTTACAGATGAAAGTGATCAATGGTGCCATCGGGGTTCTGAGAATTGCTATTGCCAAGATTGCGGAAGCGTTGCGGGCGGCGACGGTGGAAAATGGTCTCGACCCGCGTGAAATGGTTCTCGTGGCTTTCGGAGGGGCGGCCTCCGGCTGCGGGGCTGCTATCGAGCTTGGGTCTCCTTCTTGCGGAGCCGTTGCATGATTCTGTCGGGACCGTTCTTGGAGACGCTGAGAGTGCGAACGGCAAACAGCTTGAGAAGATCTTTCGCGGAATGGAAACGAGAGCGAGAAGTCTGCTCCGGGTAGAAGGAGTAGAAGAGAGGGATGTCAGTTATCGGAGACTAGTGGACATGCGGTATCAGGGCCAGTCTTACGAATTATCAGTTCCTCTAAGAGGGCGGATTGTTACTAGAGGCGTGATTCGATCTGCTATTCGAGATTTTCACCGGAGACATCAAGCGAAATATGGGTATTCTCAACCGGACAAGCCTGTTGAGATCGTCAATGTTCGCAGCTACTGCAGAGGAAAGGCTGGAACGATTGCTAGAGTAACGGGTACACTCGCACGAGAGGAAGGCCTCCCGAAGAGGAGGAGAGTCTGGTTCATGGATGGACGTAGTATCGAGTGTCAAGTCCTCCATAGGAACAGCTTGCCGCTTGGATCGAAGGGAAAGGGACCATGTGTGATTGAGGATTACGATTCGACCTTGGTAATCCCGCCTCAAGCAAGATATCTGATTGATCGGAATGGATCGGTTTCTGTTGCGATATGAGCCTGGGATGAAGAAGGTTGTTACTCGGATCTGGTGGTGCGGGTTTCAACAGGGCAATATCGGATGGCACTTGGTAAGTTGCTCTAACGGTGAAGAAAATATGACCAATACATCAAGCGGCTCGAACAGTACGTGGGGAGCGTTTACTCCGGTTATGCCGGCGTTCATTCGGTTGATCGCGGGCGTCATCGTACTGGTGATTATCGAGGCGGTTGTACTAGGCTTTCCAGGGATCGGACAGAATATCTCAGGCAGCAGCATATCGATCGCTAACATTGCTGTGTTCATGATCGGGCTTGTCGTGGCTCTGATCGTCTTCAAGTTCGGAACACAGCTCGCGAAGGCGGTCTCGGACGCGTATAAGAACTACCAGACCTATGTTCCATTGCTTGCGTACATCTTCCAGATCATCGCCATCGTCATACTCTACAACGTGAGCAGCGGCATCGCCACTCAGTACTTTACCAGCGCGCCGTGGGCTTATCCATTGATATTCCTCTTGATCGCACTGATGCCAACGCTGAAGGTAGTCGTCAACCTCGTACACAACCTCGAAGGATCCTCAGGGACGAAGCACTCCCAGAACAACTAACTGTAAGAGCTAGCACAAGAAAGAATCCAGAGCCTCAGGGCTCTGGAGATCCAAAGCCCCACTTTTTCGGGACACTCCTAGAATACTCGTTTCTACGTTTCTTACGCGAGCAGCCGTTAAGAATGGAACGTCGGGCGAAACCGCTCCCGCGTGGCGAGATGCTCTGCTCTTATCCCCCCTCCTTTTTTTGGAGAAAATTTCTTGTCTGGCAGTGATAATGGGCGATTCAGGCTGATCCAGGCGAGGTCTGGGCTTAGGTCGCGGGGCGAAGAGACGGCAAATCGTCGGCGATTCCCGAACGAATTCTAGGCGAAATTTTAGCCATGTCCCAGATCGAAGAACAGGGCTGAAAACAGGCGATTTTTTCGATAATTCATAATTTCTAGTCTAAATGGTAGAATCGTGTTCAGGTGGTCGCAGAAGCCACCACATGGTTGGCCGCACGTCTCCTCATCACTAGATAGATTACCAGAACACCAACCACCGCCAACCCTCCTACCACGACCATAAGCCCGACCAACAGAACAGGGGTCAGAAAAGAACTCAACAAC
>VBBV01000016.1 GCA_005883695.1 Candidatus Bathyarchaeota archaeon
TGGGCATGAGCTAGCGTCGACTTTTCGTATACACGGACGGATTGTATGTTCGTGAATTCCAACATTCCATATCTTGAGAGTTCTCGACCAATCCCACTGTGCCGAACCCCGCCGAAGGGCATTCGGGGGTCTGAGACAACAACGTTGTTACCTGTAACCAGTCCGGCTGAGATCTCTCGCGCGACCTTTTCTGCCCTTCTCGTATCAGTTCCCCAAACGGTTGCTCCCAGCCCGAATTCGCTGTTGTTGGCAAATCTTATCGCTTCATTTTCATCTTTGACTGCCATAACAGGTGCAGCCGGTCCGAATGTCTCTTCCTTTATCATCCTCATCTCCGGTGTAATATCTGTAAGAATGGTGGGAGCATAGAAGGAACCTTTGCGCCTCAGTCTCTCGCCGCCAAGTTCTAGACGAGCTCCCTGTCTAAGGGCGTCTTCGACTTGCCCGTCCAAGGTCTTGAGTGCGTCTTCCCTGACCATGGGTCCGATATCGGTCTCCGGGCTAAGAGGGTCCCCGACTCTAAGTGATTTGGTCTTTTTCACAAATTTTTCGAGGAACTCGTCTAGAACTTTTCTGACTACAAAGATTCGCTTGGTGGCGATACAGCTTTGGCCGTTATTGATGAAACGGCCTGCGACCGCGCCGGTCGATGCCGCTTCAATGTCCGCGTCCTCCAGAACTATGAAGGGGTCGCTGCCCCCAAGCTCTAGAACGAATTTCTTCAGCTGACCGCTCGCCGATTGAGCCACCGTTCGTCCCGCGTTTACGCTGCCCGTGAATGAGACGGCTACGGTATTTGATTCGATTAGGTAGTTGGCTACTTGAGCGCTTCCGAGAATGATGTTGAAGCATCCGGGGATGGTTCCAGTTGATTCGAAGGCGTTCTGGAGGGCCAATCCTGACTGGGGTGTTATGCTGGAGGGTTTGAAGACGGTTGTGTTGCCGACCATCAAAGCGGGTGCAGCGAATCGGATGCACTGCCATAATGGAAAGTTCCATGGCATGATGGATCCGATGACGCCTAGCGGCTCGAAGGCTACATAGCTGTCTGTCGCATCCGTCTTTGTTGCCTCTGGGTTCAGAAACTTCGGGCCATTCTCTGAGTAGTACTCTAGGGCCCAGGCGCATTTTGCAACTTCCGGAAGCGACTCCTTGATCGGTTTCCCCATTTCCAGGGTGATTATTCGGGCCAGCTTCTCTTTCTGTGCCCGAAGCGTCTTTGCCGTTCTTTCTAGATAGATTGCCCGTTTAGCGGGCGAGAGTTGGCGCCATTTCTCAAACGCCTTTCTTGCCTTCGCAACTGCTTTGTCGACATCCCCTTTCGTCGATGATTTGTAACGTTTGAGCGTCTTGCCCGTGGCCGGGTTGAGCGTCTCAAACCAAGAGCGCTGTCGACTTGGCAAAGAATACTCCCGAATGGCTTTAGCACCGTTCTGCATGCACCTATAAGACCAACTAGGACAATTCGGTGTACAGGGCGGCACTAGGGCGAGTACTTTGTACGGTCTGGTGGCCGACAGCTAAGAAGCTGTGGCTCGAAGAGGGTAGAACCTACCAATTCCAACCGGCATGAGGGAAACCAGTCATCGGAACTCGATTTTGGAATCGCGTTTTTCGAAATCGCCTTCTCGGAAATCGCTTCCTGAAAATCCCGTCTCTTGAAAACGGGTTTTTCTGAAACAGCCCATTTGAAAACGAGTTCTTGAAACCGCTTTTTTGAAACAACCTCTCGTAAACCAGTAACAGCGAATTTTTCCGGCCCCCCGGGGGCCTACTCGGAATTCCCCCCTCAAAACCTGTTCGTGGTGGACCGGGCGGGATTTGAACCCGCGGCCCTACGGAGCAGTGCTAGTGCCTTCCCGCACTCAGGGTCGAAGACGACCTGCCAAGCGGGCGATCTTCGGCCAGCCCTAACGCGCTGTATACCAGGCTGATCTACCGGCCCACGAAGACCGCGAAATCCAAGCCCCACTATTAAATTGGTTCTGTTCTCAGAAGTCGCTAATATTTGACGGCTACCCATGATTTTTCGGCAATGTGGACTATGCCGAATGTGACACACAATTCAGGAAGTCCACCCTCGTAGGGGTCGACCGAGATCCGAGTTGCCCGAGAATGATCAGAACTGGGAGACAATATAGTCCGCGAAGACCGCGTCCAGGACACCTAGCCCTCCAGCTTTGAAGATTGTAATGTCGTTCCTTTCTCTATCTATAATGCTAGGGTTGAGGAGCAATTCGCCCAGCTCTCCCATGATGTGTGATCTCGTTATCGCTTTCTCCTTGAGTGGGATCCTTATGTCTCCATAGGTCGCGACAGCTTGCTCCATTGAATCCACAACAATAACGGATCTTTTCACGAGAGTTGTGTCCATTTCTCGTGAGTTTGGAAGAGCGGATCCAATGGCGTTCACATGGGTCCCAAGCGGAACAATACTGCCGTTGAAGAGAGGAACACGAGAGCTGGTAGCCAAGACCAGAGCGTCTGATTTTCGAGCTACCTCTTCGGCGGAAGTGGCTGTAGTAACAGGAACGCTAATGTTCTTGGAAGCGCTTCGAACGAACGCAGCCCGATGGGCCTTTGATCGAGAATAAACCAGGACACGCGAGACATTTCTTACTTCCATTATCGCTGGGAGGTGAGCTTGCGCCTGTTTTCCGGTTCCGATGATTCCTAGGGTATCTATCTCCTTGAGGGCTAAAATGTCCGTAGCCAATGCCGAGCTGGCGGCAGTTCTAATCGCGGTCAAGCCGTCCCCGGCAATTCGAGCCAACTCCGACCCGGTCTTTGAGTCGAAGACAAAGATCGAGGCTGAGGTGGAAGGGAGAGAACCGTTGCGGTTTCGAGGATTCACACTAACTACTTTCGCGGATATCGTTCCGAGGCCAAGCACATGAGCAGGCATGAAATAGAAAGAAGTGCCGCCTGGAACCGTGAACCACGTTCGGAGTGGTTCGAGAACCCGTCCCCTGGCTCGTTTGACATAAGCTTGCCGGACAAGCTGGATCGACTTCCGGATCGTCAGAGTCTGACTGACGTCCCTCTCGCTAATTGATAGTGCCGCCTTCACGTCACAAGATACATTGTCGTCAGCTTAACAGAGTTCCTAGGCCGGACAGGTCTATCCGGAGATTGAACGTGCTAAGTGTTTGATATCTACGATAGGATTCGTCGTGGGAAAGACCCTTCCCTTGTAGTTCTCGTCGCGTCCGCCTTGGCTGAGACCCTTTCTTCTATTCGTTTAGGATACTCGTCATGAACGACCATGGCCGCGCACGGGGAACATTTCACCTATTTCCTTCCATGACCCACCCTCAAGGGCTGGAGAACCTTTGCCCGACCCATTGGTCACGCCAGTAGACGTCGACGTTCTTCGCCAAGTGAATGTGTCGCTTACTCGAAACCTGGATTTCTGCCAATCTGGGGAGGGGAGCAAGGCCTGGAGCGAAGTCTTGGGCTTACGCGAAGATTTCAAGTCGCATCTAGCATGGGTTATGGGGCTGGGTCGTCTTTCGGAAACTTTCTCTCGACATGCGGTTCCAAACTATCTCGTTCGGGTTCTTCATCCCTTGTCGCAAAGCCTCCGTGTGAACCTCCTTCTAGGTATGTTGCCTGACTGTTTCTTAGAGGTGAGAGCCTTGACTGAACAGCTGGCTCGGGCGTTCCAGGCCGACGTCAAGTTCTCTAAAGAAGCTTCGTTTACTAGTAAGCTCTCACGGCTGGATGTTCGGGAACCGAGCCTTTACAAGCTGACGGGCGAAACGGACACGAGCGTTCTTCCTTTACTTTCTGAGTTGGGGCACGGATGGGTCCGAATGGACCAGCCATTAACCGGCATGGGTGCTTCCCTGCCTGTTTCAGCCGCGTCAACCACGTATACGTCACGGGATATTCCTGAGCTGTTGAGGCTTACCTCGGCGGTGAAGCGTTTCCGGGAGTTGTTGTCTAAGACTATGAATCAATGGTCATCTAGACTGGAGAAGAAGGACTCCTCTCCGGCTGCTCAAAAATTCTGAAGCGTCCGGACACACGGTTCTGTGGATCAAGCGCCTTTCACCTCACAACATTACTTTCACTCCTCACTGTGAGAGATAAGCGGACCCGGAGGCTAAGCCATACAGGTTCAAATGACGGCTGAAGTGTTAGATATTCAAGACCTAGACGGCGTCGGGCCCGTCACTGCTAACAAGCTTCGAGAGGCGGGCTACGACTCTATTTCATCCCTTGCAATCGCACCTAGCCGCGAGCTAGTCGAGAAAGCTGCTCTCGAAACCAGCGTTGCTCACAAGATCAGCAAAGCCGCCCGTGAAACCATCCAGACAGACTTTGTCACTGCAAAACAGCTGTGGGAACGGCGTAAGACTCTGCTTCGCCTCAGCTTTGGGTCGAGCAACCTCAACACGCTGTTGGGTGGTGGACTTGAGACTCAGGCTATCACAGAGTTCGTCGGCGAATTTGGTGCGGGCAAATCGCAGATCTCTATGAAATTGAGTATTCAGACTCAGCTTCCTGCCGCAGAAGGAGGACTAGAGGGAAAAGTCCTCTTCATCGACACTGAAGGAACTTTCGCGGCCCAACGAGTATTCCAGATGGCCCAGGCTAGCGGGCAGGATGCTGACAAGATTCTCGATGGCATCATCTACAGTCGCGTTTACAATAGCGACCATCAGATCCTGACTGTCGATCACGCTTTCAAGATCTGCAAGGAAGAAAACATCAAACTGCTCGTCGTCGACTCCATCCTCTCACACTTCCGCGGCGAATATATCGGCCGAGAATCCCTCAGCGAACGACAACAGCGTTTGAACAGCCATCTCCACAAGCTCCTCCGTATCGCTCAAGCCCTCAACCTCGCAGTCGTAGTCACCAATCAGGTCCAAGCAAATCCGCAAGCATTCTTCGGCGACCCTATGCGCCCCGCAGGCGGGAACATCATGGCCCATGCATCCACACACCGTATCATGCTCAAAAAGTCCAGTCAGGGACTACGCGTCGCTAAGGTCATAGACTCGCCCTATCTGCCAGAATCCGAAACCTACTTCCGCATCACAGAAAAGGGCGTTGAAGACGCTGTCCCCCGCAACAAACGCGACGAATAGGACCGTCACAATGAGTCGGACATGGGGACGCAACACACTGAACCTCTTCAGTCCAAAATCTGGCAGCTAGACCAGGACCAGTCGAGTGCTCAAGGCTATCTGTACAGTTGCGGCCTCTGCGATGAGAACCTAGTTCTCTCTAAACTGTTCATTAATCCACGCAAAGTCCAGCTCGTCTTCTTGGACAATTGTCCGGGATGCGGTTTCGAGCTTGAAAAAACCCTCAAGGTCCAGCCGTCAGCTCTTCCAACGGGAAAACGGCTCCTTACGAATATGATCTGTAAAAACGCGGAAGAGCTGTTCGAGCCTGGCGAGTTGTTCGAGGCTAAACTGAGTAGAGGAAGCACGCTGCTCCGAGATGTTCGGTCGGATCTGCCTTTGGGGATTGAACTGCTTGATGAAACCCTTGCTCTCCGCTTCGGCGAGCTAGTCAGCCTTCAGGGCGAAGCGTCTAATGCTCTCAGCCATCTCTTCTGTGTCCGAGCTATCAATCCTCTCCCGCCCGGATTGGATAGTGATGTGGTGTTTGTTGACGGGGGCAACATGTTCGATTCGTACACCGTATCTCGGCACGCTTTCAATCTCGGGCTCGATCAGGAGAGAACGAAGCTGCGGATTCATCTCAGCAGGGCCTTCACTCACCACCAGCTAAGCAGCCTCATAACCGATGAGCTCGCGCAGGCAACTGACCAGTGTGACGCCAGGCTAGCGATCGTATCAGATATCACCGCTCTCTACCGCGATCCCGATGTCAAAGAAAAGAGGGAAGCATTTGATCTATTCTCCAAAGATATTCGTTCCTTGGCCATTCTTGCAGAACAGCGAAACATGATCATTGTGGTTACGAACTTGCAGTCAAGAAGCAAGGCGATGGACGATGTTCTGGCTAGAACGGCCCACGTCTCCACTACTCTTCGCGATAACGGAGAGTTTACGTGGCTGACCGTTACAAGGCATCCGTCTATCCCTGCAGGCAACACGGAGATTGTTACCTTAGATAATCAGACACTGACAAGATATCTCCAACGCTGATTCTCGGAAAAACCACTTGTGCAATGCAAAACCGCCAGGGAATGCCCCACTTTTTGAGGAGATGACTTGCTGTCTGGTGGTGATTCTGAGCGTATCTCACGATTCAGAGTGCAGTCCAGCCTTCGATGCTGAGGCGAAAAGTCGGGAGATCTCAACCGGTTCACGCACGATCTTCAGGGCAGTCTAGAGCGCCCCTCCCAGATTCGAGATCAGGGCTTATTCTGGGCGATTTTTTTCTTAGAGAGAACAGTACCCTCCGAGTCCCCGTCAGCTGATCTTCGGGGCTGCAGGCTCGTATCTGCTCCTTCCGAACATGGATCGAAGGTATTTGCCATCATACCCAAGAGGCAAGAGAAGATTTGCGGTTGACGAACACAAAAGGTCCACGTAGCGCTCTGAGTCATAGACCGTGTCTGCACTAACAACCTCGGGCGGTAAAGCCGTGCGGGTCCGATCACTTGTTAGAATGTAGCTGACCTGTTGTCCCGCATGAACCGAACCTCCATGTGCAACAAGATGTCTCGCAGCTATTGCCTGGGGAACCTGGTGAGTGTACTCGTCCGGATTCTTGCTCAAGTTCCTAACTATCACCAGATTTTCTAGGGGAACAGTGCCGTCTCGCAGAGAGCCCACGAACTTTTCCAGGACCTTGAGAGCGCTGGGAATGAGAAGTCTGAACTCGCTTGAATCCCGAGCTTTGATGAGGATTTCAAGCATCTCCGTCTGGCACTGTCTAACGATCTCGGGAGTATCATGTCTTCGAAGGTCTATTCCGCGAACTTTGAGTGTTCCATCTTCGAAAATACCATAGTACCGGTTTAGCACTCCGATCTTCGAGTCTGTCTTAGAGCTGAGAAGAACAATCCAACTGTACACTCCCTCAAAAGATATCGGCAGCCTAAGCTTGTCACGGATAGCCTTGCAGAGGTCTTCGTACTCGCCTCTTGTCGCTTCCTGTTTGCGGAGCCAGAAAGAATCGACTATTGCATGGACAAGCGTGAAACCACGAGCCTCAGCCAGAGCCGTGGCCTCTCTCAGAATTTTTCTGCTGAAGGCACAGGTCGCAATGTGAGCATCTATCTTTCCAAAACGAGCATTCTTGAAACCAAGATAACCGAATGAACAGACTAGGATCCATTTGAGCGCAGACTGGCGTTGGTCATAAAGTGTCTTTGATTCCTCGTCCACCGCAGCTTTCTTTGCAGCCTTGTATCGTGATCTTTTGTCGAGCAGGATTTTCAGGGAGAGAGGGACGATGCCTGCCGATCGCTCGCAGATGTTGAACTCAAGCTCTGGAACACGGTTCGAGGAATTGGGACAACAGGTACAGTTGACTGTTTCACCGCTGAGATTCTTCTGAGTCATGATTGTCGGATAGAGACTGGCAAAGTCCAGCTCTCCAACATGATCATGAATCCCGATCTCAGGTTGGTAGATGAATCCCCCGCGATCAGCGGTTACCAGCTCGCCGCTGTTCTTCAGTTCTTCAGGCTGATTCTTGTTCCATGGAATGAGGACATCTCGCTTGACCGCGTGGTATAGCTGGAGGCTTGTCATGTTGGTGCCGATGGTCGCGCGGCTGGCCCTCTGGATCGGCATGATACACGTCCGCGACACTTCGAACAGGCCCTCAAGCCCGCAGTCGGCGCTCACGTAAGCGTTTCTCTGGTCAACGTGCAAACGGCCCAAAAGACGAGCAGCGGTCTCACGATACAGTATCTTGCCGTAGGAGAAGTAGCTGTGGCCCTGAACCTCATAAACTCGGAGAGGCGATATGTCTCGGCCGAGGATTAGCTGGTCAAGAATTCCAAGCTCTTGGGATCTGCGAGCAATATATGGGAAGATGAAAGAATCGCCGCCATGGGTCATGATCACGTCAGGGTCCTCGACCCTGAA
>VBBV01000060.1 GCA_005883695.1 Candidatus Bathyarchaeota archaeon
AAAAGCCCGGCGTTATTGATCAAAACGTGTAATTTGGAATATCTCTTCTGGAATTCTGCTGCAAGCTGCCGCACGGAATCGAGAGATGACAAGTCGGCGAGGAAGAGATCGACTGAGTTGTTCTGGGATTCTTTCATTATTTCGGTCCTGGTAGTTTCGCCCTTCTCTGCGTTACGTGCGACCATGACTATGGTGGCGCCCATTTTGGCAAGAGCGAGGCTGGCTGCTTTTCCGATACCGGAATTGGCTCCGGTAACCATGACAACTCTGTCTTTCATTGTTGTCATGTCCGAGACGTTTCCGCTATTCATTATCCGTCGGTAAACTGACTGGTGAGTCATTATTTAAACGCGTCGGTCATTTTTAAATACAGCCCACGTGCACATGTCATAGTAGAAAGATGCCCCGGGTCGTCCCTGAATACAAAGAAGAGGCCAAGACGCGGATTCTCTCAGCTGCAAACCGGGTCTTCGGCGAAAAGGGATACCGCCAAGCAACCATGGATGACGTGGCCAAGAAGCTAGGCGTCAGCAAGGGAGCAATCTACCTCTACTTTGCCAGCAAGGAGGAATTGTTCGAGGAGATCTGTCGAACAGAACCCTTGGCTTTCAAAGAGATCCTCTACACCACCTTCAGCGAGAACAGAGAACCGCTAGAGAGCGCTGGCGAATTCTTCGACAAGATGCTCAAGCGCTACGGCTCGAACTCGGGACTGAGCTTCGAAATATTCTCAGAGGCCTCGCACAACCCCGCCCTTCGAAGAGTGCTCAAAAAGACCCAGGACGAATATGCCGCGACCCTGATGAGTTACTTGGAGGAGGGACGAAAGAGGGGCTTTATCGATAGAGACTTGGACTTGCGATCCATAACCTATGCTATGATCGCCTTGTGGAACGGGATCGAGACAATAGTTGTTACCGGGCTGCCGGTTGAAGACGCGAGACGGGCATGGCTGGAAGGATTCAAAGCCATATTCCTACAACCCCCAACGCACAAACGAAATTAGCAGAAAGAACCGGAGAGCTAACTCTATGGTTCTGAGATAGTCATAAAACGGGTTTCCTGTGTTGTCCTAATGCTTCACATGCCTGCGGGGAAGCAACAAACAGGCGGCATTGGCTCTGGCAAAACTGATCACGTTGTGATCATTTTCAAGGAAAATCATACCTTCGACAATTACTTCGGCACCTTTCCCGGCGTTAACGGAATGAACATGCCGAGGTCCCCTAATCCGCCACCACTGGACCCGGACCATCGACATGGCGCGTGGTTGACCAGGCAGACGACATCGGTCCGCCAGCAATTTGTTGAGGTTGACATTCCATCCTATTTTGCGTATGCCAGAAAGTTCACTCTATGTGACCAGTACTTCACGGATGTTGCGGGACCATCTACGCCGAACCATTTGATGGTGTTGGCAGCCGATTCTCCCTTCATCGACAATCCGCACCCGGGCGATCTTTCAAGGATATCTTCGTCGCTTCCGCTACTTCTTGACCAGAACAACATGACTTGGGGAAACTATGGAGGATACGCGTTTCAGTATCTGAGCAATGTTGGTAGTAGGAACAAGTTCACGTCGGACCAGTTCGCGAAGGACGCCGCGTCTGGAAGGCTACCCAATGTCTCATGGGTTTATGCAACGAGCCAGTTTGACGAGCATCCTCCTGACCGTGGGAAGGGCTCGATGGGGAACGTGACGACTGGTATGCAGTGGACCGTGGACCAGGTGAATGCTATTGTGAGGGGAGGGCTGTGGAGGAATGTTGCTATTTTCATAACATGGGATGATTGGGGCGGGTGGTACGATCACGTAGGCCCGCCGAATGTCGAGTCGTGGAAGCTGGCGACTCCGCAGCCATCCTACAAGGGGACACAGTTCCGGTACGGCTCACGGGTCCCATGTCTGGTATTGGGTCCGTATGCGAAGAGTGGCTACATTTCGAAGAAGTTACACTCGCATGTCAGCCTGGTGAAGTTCTGCGAATCCCTGTTTGGGCTGCCTAGCCTGAACCAGCGGGACGCGCAGACCGATGACATGTCTGACTGTTTCAATTTCCAGCAAACCCCTACCCAGCCGCCTCCGTCAAAACCTTGACGATCCGATTTGATGGGGCCAAACACCATAGATAAAGAGGTATACTAGTATAGAAATGGATATTTCAGCAGGAACCCAATACTAGAACATTCCCTAGAAACCTAAACGGTTATAGGGCTAGGAACCTTTCTCCATTAAGGACTCGTTATTTGGGCACGACGAGAAAGGAACCGCGCACTCCTACTAAGCAACATAAGGCTCGGACACACGTATCCCTTCGGTTACACACTGATGTTTACGAGAAGCTCAAGAAGGAGGCTAAAGAGAAGCAGATCAGTGTGAGCGATATTGCGTCCCAGGGGATCAGGCGATACGTCGACTGGGATCTACCAGCAGAAAGATTCGGTCAGGTGTCTGTCCCTAAACCTGTGATTAAGTTGCTGTACGAGAAGCTGGACGAGGATGAGGCCCGAGAAGTTGGCCGTAAACAAGGTGAAGCTATGACAGAGTTCGCTACATTCTACTACAAAACAGCTAGTCTTGAGAAATATCTCGACCTACTAGATCTTCAATCCATCCCCTCCCAAATCACCTACGAGCACACGTTCAACGGAAAAACACACACTGTTATTCTTCGACATAATAGAGGGCTCCGAACTTCTCAAAGCCTAGGCGAGGCCCTTCGAGTTATGATGAATAGTATCGGGAGGCTTGCAATTATCAAAGAAACTGATGAGCAAGTTCTCGCCACAACGGACAAGTCGTAAAGGTATCCGAGCGACTCAGATCGTAGTCTAAGACAGGCTTTAGCACGCGGTCGCTGGAACATGACCCCCTGATCTATTCGGTCATGCTTTGTCGGTCGGACCACTACGTGTGCTAGTATTATCCTTGAACCAGGATCGTTCCAGTCATCTGCGGAGGGTGGAATTTACAATTGAAGGTAAAACTTCCAGCTTGGCTGGTTGTGATTGTTATGTTCGCGTTCTGGATCGTACTAGATTCGGCGGCGACGACCACGTCATTTGCGTACGGTGCGCCTATCGTGAACGAGTGGTGCTGGTCCGTGGGGTTGTAGAAGTGAATGTTAACGGTGTCACCCTTGTTGACCACGATGAGGTTTGACGAGTAGACATAATCTGAGTTGAGGTTTGATGGTGCGCTGAAGCTCAGATCTTGGGCAAACAAGTAAACGTCTCGTGTCTGAGGTGCGGGGCTCGGATTCGAGAGATAACTGGTTGCCGCTCCAGTAGCTCCTCCAACAATTGCCGCCAGTAATACGACCGCAATCAAGAGATTGCGTGTGCTCCAGGTGACCATAAATCCTATCAAGCAACGATGAAGTTAAAAGGTTTTACCAATATAGTTCCTTTCAGACTCGGAAGTGTGTGGATTTGTAATCACTTGTGGACACGCGCAATATATCCCATGACAACTCATAGTCGCCAGAAACATCCTTGAGCAACGAATTATCCGCTCAGAACAAAACAGACACCTTAGCGCGCCTTCTACAAGTGTCGTCGATCCTACTGGTAATAGGACTCAGCGCACTATTCTCGATCGGAAGTGCAAGAGCAGCCATCTTTGCGTTCACAAATTATGAGCTCGGAAACACTCCGGGTGTCAACTGTCCCAACACCCAGGGAAACTGCTACAACTTCGCAGCAGAACCGGCAATAAAAGCTGACCATGCCGGAAACTTCTACTCGTCTTCAGAGAACGGGCTATCAGGAGGAACTGACGCCTGGAAGTCCACCGATGCTGGGCTCCACTACGTCTCGCTGGCGTCGCCTAACAGCGCTTCGGCGGCAGGTACTCAGTTTTCACCAGCGGGTGGAGACACAGACCTTGCCGTCGCACCAGCCCTGAACGGCAATGGCTTCTACAATGTCTACGTGGCAAGTCTCGCGCTGACAAACGTGTATGTGAGCACTAGCACTGACGGAGGCAATACATGGCTGCTTAACCCGACAGGCGCTTCGATACCGGGCGACGATAGGCCCTGGATTGCAGCCGACGGCGCTAACAAGGTCTGCGTCTCCTACCACAGTATCACCGCGACAAACGATATCTTCGTAACCTGCAGCAGCGACGCCGGGACAACCTTCGCGCAGACAGGGAACGCCTTCGATATGAACCACCTCTGGCTTGCGTCTTTCCAGAATGAGATCGGAAATCTTGCAATCGATCCGATCAGCCACAACATCTACCAGTCCCTAAGCGGAATCGCCAGCGCGACCGAGACGACATGTCTCAACTGCGGCCTGCACGCGGTCTGGCTAGCCGTATCCACCGACGGCGGCGCGACCTTCACCGACCATCCAGTGTATGTCAACCCTGACGCTTCCGTGAGTTACGGGCACCAATTCGTTAACATCAGTGTCGACATGGCAGGAAATATCTATCTTGTATTCAGTGATGATCACAACCTCTACTACAGCTTCTCCACGAATCAGGGAACGGGCTGGTCTGTTCCAGCACAGATCAACCAGAGCCCATCCGCTACCGCCATTATGCCTTGGAGCGTTGCTGGTGGAGCGGGCAAACTGGATGTTGTCTGGTACGGCACGTCCTACTACGATGGCGTGAACACGCCAGACAATTATCCCTCGAATGCTGCATGGTACGTCTACCTTGCACAAAACCTCCAGGCGACGAGTCCGGGCAGCCTGTTCTCTCAGCAAGCTGCGACACCAGTTGTCCATAACGGCGGTGTATGCGAGTCAGGCGCGACCTGCACTGGAAACAGGGACTTGTACGATGATTTCGGGGTGGCAGCGAGCCCGGTAACTGGTATGGCCTCAATTGTCTACAGCGACGACCAGTACAGCAACACGCCGACGCATCCGGCTGCTCCTAGCTGTACTCCGAGCAGAACCAACACGGGTTACTGCGACAGCACAAACATTGCAACTCAAACATCTGGCACCGGAATATTCCCATAGGACTATCTCATCCGAGAGCCAGAGGCGTCAAGTCTCTTGGCTCCTCTCCCTTTTTCTTGGCATCTTCTACCCCGCTCAAACCGTGCTCGGACTCAACGGCTCTAGACAACCTGTCTTTGGGGTTGTTGAGCGTATAGAGTGCCCAGCTCATCCGGAACGACTCCCTCGATGGTTCTTGGCTCGTCCGGTTTCTGAACGAACAATTTTGCAACGATCTGGTCTTCGGTCTCTTCGAGCTCAACCTTCACGTCGAGGAGCGCGAACACGGATTTGACGGATTCAGCGTAGAAGGCTGAAGCGCGGGGCCCGCAATCGTGCCTTAGTATTACGACATAGGCTTGCCCGTCGCGGCTGGATTCGAATTCGAAGTTGCGGTTGTAGTGCGAGGCTACCCGGTCGAACGATTTCATGAGGTTTTCTAGGTTGAACTTCTTGAACCAGAAAGTGACTAGAGCGACCCATGTATGTTCGCCCGATTTCCTACCTAGATCCCTTGCCTGTTCCTCCGACATGAGACTGAAGAGTGTCTTCAGGAGCCCCTTGGAGATCGTGACGAGACCGAACTTTTCCGCGTAGGCGTCATATTCCACATGCTTTCTCAACGCCTGGTTTGCAATAACGTTGACACTGATCTTGTCCCTCTCCGCAAGTTCGTCAAGCTGCTCAGCTACCTTAGTGTCTATGCGCAAAGTACGGGTCTCGACTCGCTTCAATTGTGTACTCGAGATTCTTCTCGGGAAGAATAGATACAGGAATTGTAACTGAACTCTTAGCCGCGCGGGATTCATTGAACCTCGCAATAGGGACCATACGCATTAATTACACACGGTCACGCCAGCGATCCAACTTGAAAGTTTCAGGGTTTTTGATGGAAGAACCAACATCTGAGAAAAAGCAAACAATCAAAAAGGGATCAACGACTGCCGCTCAGCTTCTTGTTCAATGCCTAGAGAATGAGGATGTCAAGTACGCCTTTGGTATACCTGGCGAGGAGAACATACACGTCATCGACGCGTTGAACAATTCGTCTATCCGTTTCGTTCTTGTCCGTCACGAGCAAGCCGCATCGTTCATGGCCGACATCTACGGCCGCCTAACCGATCGGGCGGGTGTCTGCATTGCAACCCTCGGACCTGGAGCGATCAATCTTCTCCTGGGAACTGCAGATGCCAACACAGACAGCGTGCCACTCGTAGCGATCAGCGCTCAGGGCGGGCTAAACCGGATCTACAAAGAATCCCACCAGATAGTCGATCTAGTCAGCATGTTCAAACC
>VBBV01000192.1 GCA_005883695.1 Candidatus Bathyarchaeota archaeon
ATCTGAGGACATGCCTGTTTCAAGCGCAAAAATTCTATCAGATCTGTCCTGATAGCAATCAATGAAGCTGTCAAACCCACTGTTTGCGCCGAAGATGCTGAACCAAGGGGTCCAGGCATGTGCAGGAAAGACTACGCATTGTCTGTCGGCTTCGAGCACCTCATCCACGAGCTCTGGAGCGGTCGCACGGAGCGTGGGCCGACCGTCGCTCAGCAGGTTCCCGTACTTGGCCAATCGATCGCTTACAGCATCCGCTGCCTCTATCGAAGGAGCGAGAAGGCAATGATGTATTCTTCGGGACTTCTCACCGAATTGGAACGTGGTGTTGACTTCTCCGGTGATCATATACTGTACTTGGAAGTCACCGTCCCTGAGCCGGTAAAGCCCGGAATCCGAAGAGTCTTGCACGTCCCTACGAATCTCCTTCCTCCAATCAGGATGGGTGAAATCGCCAGTTCCAACGACGTTCAGTCCCTTCATCGACGCGAAGCGGGCGAGCGCTTTCAGGTCCATGTTCTTGCTCGTCGCCCGGCTGTAAGGGCTGTGGACTTGAAGGTCGGCAACAACGCGCATTGGAAGTGTCAGCGACTCTAGCGGATGTTTCCGTGCGTCTATAAGATGACCTTTTCGCGTACCGGCCTCTTTATTAGCGGTTCAGAAAGACTCGGCTTGAACTCAAGGGACGAGCCTTGCCGAACGAAGTTCGAGTCTTCCTAAACCTATTCGTCGAGTCGAAGGAACTGGAGATGGTAACTGACAGCCTTGTGAAACTTTCCGAGGTTACCGATGTATACGAGGTCACTGGCGAATATGATATTGTATGCTTGCTTAGGACTGAAAGCATACTCGCCTTTCGCGAGGTTCTCAAGAACAAGGTCCTCAAAATACCAGGCGTGAAAAGCACTGTCTCTGCAATAGTTCTCTATACGCATAAGCGCGACAGAAAAGCAGTGTCGGAGTGAGGATTCCAGGGAAGCTGTCAAAACCCAGCGACTGGTCTTGTGATTTCAAATCATCCTCTGGCTATTAACCAGAGGGAAAGAAAGACTAAATATGGTCGAGAAGTATTCGCCCGGTCACTGCCGAGGGTTCCAAAATGGGCGATTTATTTCCAGAATCACCTACTGCGCCGTAACCATTCTCGTGCGTACTCAATCCGGAGACTTTTCCTTTGAGCAACAAAGAGCTGGGGATCACTGTAAAGAAAGACCAAGACCTCTCAGAATGGTATACGCAAGTGGTCACCAAGGCCCAACTTGCGGATTATTCCAGCGCGAAAGGCTTCATGGTACTAATGCCCTATGGCTATTCGATCTGGGAGAAAATCAGAGAGGATTTTGACAAGAAAATCAAGGCGATAGGCCACAAGAACGCATACTTCCCGCTACTCATACCCGAGCGATTGCTCAAGACAGAGACCGAACATTTCGCTGGCTTTACCCCTGAGGTCTTCTGGGTCACACACTCCGGAGACACAGAGCTGGCTGAGAAGCTGGCCGTGAGGCCGACCTCCGAGACCATAATCTATGAGTCTTATAGCAAATGGGTGAAGAGCTGGCGAGACCTACCCATACTCATCAACGTGTGGAACTCTGTGGTAAGGGCGGAAATCACGTCCACCCGGCCTTTCCTGCGAACAACAGAATTCCTCTGGCAGGAAGGTCACACTGTGCACGAAACTGAGCGGGAGGCCGAGGAGGAAGTGATGACAATCCTGGACATTTATACGAAGCTGGTCGAGGAAGAACTAGCCGTCTATACGACGACAATGGAAGCTATGATGCCTGATGGCAAGGCATTACAGATGGGAACATCACACCACCTAGGACAAAAATTCTCAGTACCTTTCGAGATCAAGTACTTGGGGAAGGATGAGAAGGAGCACTACGGCTGGACAACATCCTGGGGAATCTCGTGGCGACTCATCGGAGCCGCAATCCTTAGCCATGGCGATGATAGAGGACTGGTCCTCCCGCCCAGAATAGCCCCCACACAGGTCGTAATCATTCCAATCTTCTACAAAGAGACCGACCAGAGAGAGGTCTCGGATGAAGTAAAACACCTCTTTTCTCAGCTGGAACAGATCGGGATAAGAACACTGATCGACGATCGAGCCCAGTACACCCCTGGTTGGAAATATCACGAATGGGAAATGAAAGGGGTTCCGCTCCGTGTCGAGATCGGACCCAAAGATATCCAAGCGAAACAGGTGACAGTGGTGAGGCGAGATAATAGGGAGAAGATTGCGATCAACCGTAGCGACGCGAAGGAGCGAATTAATGGAATACTCAGCGATATCCAGAATCACCTATACGAAAGAGCCCGGAAGTCTCTCGACGGTCTGACAGCCACCGCGGCCGATATGAAATCGTTCAGGAAGGTCTTGGAAGAAAAAGGAGGATTCATCAAAGCATTTCTCTCGGACGAGTCTTGCGAGGAAAAGATCAAAATCGAGACTGGAGCAACGGTACGAGTTGTGCCCATGAAGACGGCGAAAAAAGGCAGTTGCGTATATTGCGGAGGGGACAATTCGAGCGAGGTTTACTTTGCGCGCTCCTACTAGCCCTTGACGAGTCTCGAGTTCTTGTAAACCCAAGAGGCCCGTCGGAACAGTTCTCGCCTAGCAAATCGGAACTTCGAGGCCCCAAAGCCCCGTACCGAAAGGGAGGCAAAGGCGGCGCCCACAGCTCCAGC
>VBBV01000190.1 GCA_005883695.1 Candidatus Bathyarchaeota archaeon
ATTCTTGCGAAACTCTCTGCGACTACTGCGGCTATTCCTGAGTATTTGATGGCGACCGGTGCTTGTTCGCGGCTGGATCCTCCTCCGAAGTTTCTTCCCGCAACAAAGAGGTCGCCGGGCTTGACCTTCTTGTAGAATTCGGGGTCGAACCCGTACATAGCATATTTCGCCATCTCAACAGGGTCGTTAGTGCGGGCCTTGAACCGGAACGGGATGATGATGTCCGTGTTCACATCATCTGGCCAGACCCAGGTTCTGCCCTTGATAATCGTGGAGGGTGGTGGGAGGCTCATAGGTATCTCCTCGGATCGGCGATATGTCCTTCCAAGGCTGATGCTGCGGCTGTTGCTGGGGATGATAGGTAGATTTTGGCGGTTGTGGCGCCCATTCGTCCCGCGTAGTTGCGTGGAGAGGTGGATAGACAGATTTCGTTCTCGCCGAGAACACCGAGATGCGTACCAACGCATGCACCACATGTAGCGTTGGTGAATACTGCCCCTGATTCGAGAAACGTTTCCGCTAGACCATCCTTGATTGCTCTTTCGAACACGTTTTTGGAGGCGGGTGTGATTATGCAGCGGGTCCCGGCCTTTATTTTGTGTCCTTTGAGGATCTTGCCCACGACCTGCAGGTCCTCGTATCGTCCGTTGGTGGAGGAGCCGATGAAAACCTCGTCCAAATGATCATCCCCGAATTCGCCTGCACTACGAACTTTGCTCTCGTTCCCCGGACCCCAAACCTGCGGCTCAAGCGTTCCCAGATCGATCTCGTACTCTTCTCTGTAGTGGGCTTTTGGTCCCGCGTGAATCTCGAACATCGCCTTCCGGTTTGCAGTTTTGAAATAGTCCTGGGTTACGGGGTCGACTTCGAAGATGGAGAGTTTGCAGCCGCACTCCATCGAGTTGTTGCTGATACAAGCTCGTGAAGCGATGGAGAGATTCTTGACCGCGGGACCGTTCCACTCAAGCGACTTGTAGTTCCCGCCGTCCTCGCCGACCATTCCGATGAAGTGGGTTATGACGTCCCGGGCGTAGACGCCCTTCTTGAACCGGCCAGTGAGATTGATCTTAATGGATTCTGGGACCCGGACCCATAGCTTGCCGCTCGCCCATACAGCAGCCATCTCCGAACTACCAATACCAGTGGCGAAAGCGCCTATCGCTCCCGCCTGACATGTATGAGAATCGGCGCCAAAGAGAACCATACCAGGGACGACGTGGTTTTCGAGAAGATGCTGGTGGGATATGCTGCCCTCGACAAGCAGGACCCCTTGCTGCTTGACGAACTCCCGAATCAGAATGTGGAGGTTAGCGACCTTCTCATCAGGAGCGGGAAAACTATGATCTATGACTAGGTGGATTCTTTTCGGGTCCCAGACCTTCTGAACCCCCATCTCACGGAAGACCTTGATCGCCAAGGGTCCAGTGCTATCTTGGGCCATGGCCATGTCTGCAGGCAAAACGGCGATCTCTCCCGCATGGTGAACTTTCCGACCTCCGTCAGCCTTGACGCTGATAATCTTCTCCGCGAACGTAAGCGAATCATCGTTCATGATCGTCTGAGACAACTAGGTCGCGAGGCGAGACGAAAACTGTCGTTATTAAAGATGAATCCCGCCGAGTCCGATGGGGAATCTCCCGGGGATCAGCTTGATCCTGGGAGCGGAAAACTCGATTGCAGGTCAAGTGTCCTACCGAGAAAATGGTTCTCGACCACTTTGCCTTCTACTGCGAGATTGAGAGCAGGCTTTCCACTCACGGCTGGCGGGTTGAAAATGTAAACGGTGAAGGTCCAAGTGCTGCCTGGAGCCACGAAGGAGGGTGCGATAGTGACCAGTCTGGTATTGAGACCATCGGTGCCGTAACCTACTGTAAATTGTTGCGGCGGTTCGGTGTAGGTGCTTACTCCTACAGCTAGGGTTGACGCCACAACGTTTGACACTTTCAGGGACACTGACTTTGTGTAGAAGTTATTGTTAGCCAGAGACAGACTCACTAGGAGTGCGCACTGATTCGCGAGGGTAAGGTTTGCACAGTCGGCCCTGACGTAATAGTTGCCGACGTTCGTGAAAGTGGCGTAGGCAGCCATCGGGTCTTGATAGGTGACACTAGCGCTGCTTACCTCAACGATCGAAGTTGAGAGGGTCTGGATCACGAGAACCGTGGTGATCACTACTACAGCTATCGCAACGGCTGAGAGAAGAGTGACTCGTCGCTTGGTGAGGATGCTTGTCAAGATAACTCACTCTGAGGTGATCTCCGCTCACGATCAATAAAACAGTGTTGGGCGCTGGCCCAAGTCTATTTTGATTCGGTTCCCTTAGATCTGGGAATCCATCCAGGAACCCGTTGTTTGTATCGGCGATAGTCCTCGCCGAACCTTGTCTCCAGACCCTTTTCCTCACGAACAATTCCGATGAAGGTGATTGGGAGTCCTATCAACCCTAGAATCGCTAGAAATATAGATGGAATCATGATTATGATTCCAAGGTAGATCAGGAAGCCGCCGAGATAAAGGGGGTTACGAATCAACCGATACGGGCCTGTCGTAACAAGGGCCTTCGCGGGCCGAGTATAGAGAGGGGTCCCGTTGCCCGTGTTGAATATCGTCCAGCTTGCCCAAAACCGGAGAGCTACTCCGCCAAGAAGAGGGACAACCCCCACGTAGTTGTATGACCAGGCTAGAATCATTCGCAATCCAACTAGGGCGTCAACCGAAAGCCCAAGCAACGCTAATGCAACGAAGCCTACCAGCGTAGCGGCCTCGAAGATGGCTGGTTTTACAACATCATTCATTGCAGTGATCAGAATGTGGGTACAAGTCTGATGGGTGCGCTCAACGTTCTCTTGCTCAGTCCCCTTTGTTCTAGTTGCAGCATGGAAAGCTAAAGAGCCTTCAGGCCGCTCAAACATGTCTCGGTCAGGCGAATGGCTGGAAAGATCGGGATACGGTTTCAGCTACCCTTGAAGACCGAGCGGCTTGTGCTCAGAGATTTCGTGGAAGCTGACTGGCAACCTGTCCATTTTTACGCTTCTGATCCTGAGGTCTTCCGGTACGTTGAGGGTGGCCCTCTCAACGACGAACAAACTAGAATCTCAATTCAAAAGGCAATCGCAAGTCAGAGCGAAGACCCTCGACTGGACTTCCGTCTCGCGGTGACACTGAAGGAGGAAGGCAAAGTGATAGGTG
>VBBV01000193.1 GCA_005883695.1 Candidatus Bathyarchaeota archaeon
AAAGTCAACAAGCGAGATCGAGGTGGAACATGGAGAGCTGCGAGTCGACGGATCTCTTATCGCCAATTCAGTAGAAGTTGATGCCCGACTGGCCGTTGGGAAGTCTGCGACAGCTCACGATTTCGATGTTGGCGGAACGCTGGATATTGGAGGCTCGATTACTGCGAGCAAAGTCGAGGTCGGAGGGTCGTTCAGGGTCGAGGGGGATGCGAATGTCGAAGAGATTGACGTCGGCGGGCGGGTCGAAGTCAACGGTCAGATAAAGTGCGTGAGACTGGATGCGGGTGGAAGCGCCCAAGTTGGCGGTGGCGAAATCTCCCGAACAATAGACGTAGGGGGATCCTTCGCATCCCTGAAACTGTTGAAATTCGACAAGATCGATGTCGGAGGAACAGTTACTCTGGACGAAGGAGGAGAGGGTGGAACTATCGATGTCGGTGGAAGATTCGAGAGCAAAGGGAACTTGATCTTCGAATCCATAGATGTCGGAGGGACAGTTGACATTAACGGAAACGGGGAGGGAGAAGAAGTCGATATCGGAGGAATGCTTGAGGTCTCCGGCAATCTTCAACTGAAAAGAGATCTAGAGATCGGTGGAAAAGCCCGAATCGGAGGAATCCTAAAACTCGCCTCACTAGAGGTAGGTGGCATGATAGAAGCGGATCTGATAGAGGCTGAGGACGAAGTAGAAGTGGGAGGACGTCTGCGCACATCGAAAGGGACGAGGGCGAAGACGATAGAGCTCGGCCATCGATCAGAAGCAATCGGCGTTTTGGTTGGCGGGCGCGTGAAGATTGGAGACAATGCCCGCGTCGAAGATGTGTATGCTGATACTGTAGAGATGGGCGAGAGGGTCAGAGCCGGAAACGTCTACGCCAAAAACGCACGATTCGAGTCTCGCTGCCGGATAAGTGGAGAGGTAAGGTACAGTGAGAGGATCGAGGCAGAACCTGACGTAGTTGGCTGGGCGTGGCGAAACGGTCTCGTGTAGACATCTATTCTGAGATACTAGAAGCTCTCAAACGCAGGGGTCCCACCAAGATTACACGAGTCTCATATGCCGTTGGTCTTCCGGTGGACCGGATCAAGAGGTTTCTCACGGACCTCTCTTCTTTCGGATTGGTCAGAATACTAACGGGTGAGGATACGGCGTATTCAATAACACATCGAGGGCTCGAGTTTCTCGAAGCGTATTGGAAGCTTGCAAGCTTCCTGAAGTTCCTAGGAGAGAAAACAACGCTCGAAGCTGATTCTGGAGAACTCTAAGCTACGTAGCTCCTGTATTCTTTCTCGAATTCCCTGACAATCTCGAACTTCGGCAATCTTCTAGATCTTGACTCCCCGTGATGCTGAAAGGTTATCTCCGGGAACATTACAGCGGGACCGTCAACCGCTAGCCTGGTTGCTGGGTGATCCGGCCCCAAGATTCTAGAGCAGATCTGGCGGGTTAGTCGTCGGACGTCTCCCTCATCTGCATAGCCAAGGGTGTGAAGGTATTCGTGGAGTAGGGTGTAGAAGACGTAGGCGTTGATGTAGCGTCTGTCCTTAGCGAGATGAGTTATCTGGTCTAGTAGGCTTCTGTTCATGACGATGAAGTTGGATCCCATTTGATGGAACGCTCCAATGTAATCGGGCAGGTCCGCGAGTCCCAGCATTAGTCCGGTGCGTCTTCGGCCTATGCTGGTCTTGACTGATCTTTTGACGAGCTGGAAGACTTCTGAGAAGTTGAAGCTGCGGTCGAGGCTCTCCGACACATCCATGTTGTTCTGGGGTGTTTCCATTCGAGAATTTTTCCTAAGCACGTTGACCACGTGCTCTAGGATGATTTTCGGCTCAGCGCTATATAAGGACTGGATTTTGCATCATCCAATCAGAGGGCGTGTCCCTGGACAATAGTAGAGACGAGTGGAGTAGGGTCATTCGCGCCATCGAGGAAGCGCTACCCGGCTATGAGTCCACTAGCGACTGGATATCCTTGGGGCTTGCGGGCCCTTTGAGGCGTAGAGCTGTCGCGTTTCTCCGGTCCCACCGGAGAGAGTGGGTTTTAGATTCTGGTGCGGGTCCAGGGGTCTCCAGCCGGATGTTGTTGGAGGATGGCTTCGAGGATATTGTAGGACTGGATCCCTCGATTCGCCTGCATAGATTTGCAAGATCTCGTCTGGGACGCAGGTTCTGTCCGATAATCGGAGTTGCAGAGAACCTTCCCTTCAGACAAGGCTCTCTTGGAGCTGTGATAACCTGTTTTGCTTTAAGAGATGTTGCGAGCTTGGATCGCAGTCTGGATGAATTCGCGCGTGCTACAAGGCGTGGTGGCGCTCTCGCGGTTGTTGACATCGGCAAGCCTGACAGCACGTTTTGGAGAGCCTTGATTGGCTTCTATATTTCACATGTTATGCCGGTTCTAGCCCGCTTCTCGATTCGCGGAAGGACATCTGGCAATCCGTTCAGGATGATCATTCCGACGTGGA
>VBBV01000071.1 GCA_005883695.1 Candidatus Bathyarchaeota archaeon
ACGGACTGTGAATTGATACTAGTGGCATGCGAAGCTTCTTGGCGGCGCTAGGTGTCTGGTCGTAGTTATCTGGATGGTGCTGCAATTCCAGAGCTCGTAGCTTGGGCTTGATTGCTTCCTCCGCAGCATTCTCAGGGACCCCGGCTTCTCTCAGCTGGTCAATGTGCCGTAGGAATACCTTGTAACCCTCCAGCCTAGCCCTACCGCCAGCGGGATGATGAGCGATTACCGCATCGCATCCCAGGTCGCGAGCCAGAAGGAGCTCGGCCACTCCAACATCAATCGCAACGAGAACCTTCCGGATTCTTCGTCCTTTGATGTGAATCTCGCTGTCAGCGAGTCTGAGAGCGGTCTTCATTATCTGCTGGGTATCAAGCAAGGCGGGCCCAGGCTACTGGATAGGGTTCTTGAGTATTAGGCGCGTCCGCCCTTTGTCATCTTCTTGAGGTCGAGAACTTCGTCAAGTTTCTCCTTCGGGAGAATCTTCTCTTCGAGAATTACCTGTCGTATCGATTTGTTCTCAGCAATCGCTTTCTTGGCAACCTTCGCCGCATTGTCGTAGCCAATATGCGGTGTTATCGCGGTAACTACCATCAGGCTTCGGTCCGCGTAACCATAGCATTTTTCGCGGTCTGCCGTGATTCCTGAGACACATTTCTCCGATAAGACTCTGGAACCGTTTGCCAGGATTTCTATCGATTGCAGGAGGTCGTAGGCTATGACAGGCATCATAATGTTGAGCTCCAGTTGGCCCAGTGAACCGCAGACGGTGATGGCTGCATCGTTTCCTATGACTTGGGCGGCGATTAGGTTGACAGCTTCCGGTATCACCGGGTTGACCTTTCCTGGCATTATGCTTGACCCGGGCTCCGTGGCAGGCATGTCTATCTCTCCCAAGCCGGTCCGGGGTCCGGAGATGAGCAGCCGGAGGTCATTGGCGATCTTCATCAGGCTGGCGGCAATGGTCTTGAGGAGTCCGCTTGCCTCGACGCACGCGTCCTTTCCCTGCATTGATTCGAATACGTTCTCAGCTTTCTTGAAGTTGAGGCCTGTAAGCCTGTTAACTTCTCTTATAGCCAGCTCCGCGTACTTGGGGTGAGCATTCAGACCTGTGCCGGTGGCAGTTCCCCCGAGCGGAAGTTCTAACAGCGTGTCACGCGCCATTTCCGCTCGTCGGATACCGTGGCGAATCATGCTAGCAAAAGCGCTGAATTCCTGGCCAAGCGTAACCGGCACGGCATCTTGAAGATGGGTTCGCCCAGCCTTGACAACATCGTCAAACTCGATGGTCTTCTTCTCCAAAGCCTTGGCGAGTGATTGTAGAGCGGGAATTAGTTTTCTACCGATCGCTTCTGCAGCAGACACGTGGATAGCCGTAGGGAAGACGTCATTTGTCGATTGACACATGTTCACGTGGTCGTTTGGATGAATGAGCTTCTTGTCACCACGTCTTCCTCCGAGAAGCTCGATAGCGCGGTTTGCGATCACTTCGTTAGCATTCATGTTCGTCGAGGTGCCGCTGCCGGTCTGGAAGACGTCAACCACAAACTGCTCATAGAGAGAGCCCTCCATGATTTCCTTAGCAGCCGAAGCAATAGCTTCACCTTTTTTCGGCTCCAAGAGCTCAAGTTGCATATTCGCTTTCGCCGCAGCAAGTTTGACCAGAGCCATAGCCCGAATGAAATCCTTGGGAAGACGAACCCCTGAGATGGGGAAGTTTTCAACGGCCCTCTGTGTCTGAGCTCCGTAATACGCGCTATTCGGGACTTTGACCTCTCCCATTGTATCACTTTCAACCCGGTATTCGTCAACCGTTACCATTGCTTTAGGCGACCAACGACCCGAAGGATTTGGCGGACTAAAAAAGACTCTCTATCTACGCATGGAACAATACATCACGGCAGCCTAGCGAATGAGCCAGAAGCGAAATAGTTTCGCTCCTCTCTACGGTCTAAACAGAGGTACTCTCCCAATTGGTGCGAATTGTTTTCGGTGAAGAAGATTCGGCAGAACAGTATTGTTCTACGTAAACAGATTGAAGAGGTTACATCTCTTCTCAAGCAAATAGATCTCGACCGTAAGGCCCTCCGTCACAACAATAACCACTAGGTTCTATCGGGAGATCGAGGCTACGATTTCCCGGTGCGCGCTGTAACATTTACATTCCCGATCCGTTCGCTCCGAGCACTTTAGGGATGTTATTGTGAGGCTAGTTAGATTTCAGCAGAAAACGGGAGAGAACAGAATCGGGGTCATGGTCGGCGCGAACCATATCGCAGAGATAACCGGGGCAAAGGCCTCCTCCGAGCCACTTCTCGACTTTCTTAACGACCCCAAGGCAGAATCCAAAGCCCAACTAGCAGTAGATTCTGCGAAGAAGAATTTGGACGGGGGCAAACAAAACGAGAGGGGGTATTGGAGCCTTGACTTCGTTAACGTCTTGCCGCCGATAGCACATCCAACCAAGATCATCTGCATGGGCGGCAACTTTTCAGACCACTTGGCTGAAGGAAGCAGTTCGCTTCCGCCTTTTCCGATATCTTTCCTCAAGGCGCCCACATCTCTTGTTGGTCACCGGGCCCCAGTAATCTATCCGAGGAAGGTGAAGCTTCTCGATTACGAGGTCGAGCTTGCCACGGTTATCGGGAAAGAGTGTAAGGATGTTCCAAGGAAGGATGCCCTCGACTATGTGGCAGGCTTCTCCGTGTTCAACGACATAAGTGCCAGAGATATTCAGTTTGCCGAAATGAAACGGGGATTCTGCAACCTCGGAAAGAACTTCGACACGTTCGGTCCGATGGGTCCATGTCTAGTAACTCCAGATCAGACGGGAAACCCGGACAACCTTGGAATGGAGCTCCGGGTCAACGGCCAAACTCGTCAGCTGTCGAGCACAAAGAAAATGGTCTTCAAGGTTCGAGAGCTCATCGAGTTCTTCTCATCCATGACCTTGGAACCAGGCGACATCATAAACTCTGGGACTCCATCGGGCGTCGCAATTTACAGGAAACCAGACAAAGAACCCTACCTCCTCAGACCCGGAGATCGGATAGAGGCGAAGATCGAAAACCTGGGACGCCTCCAGAATACGGTAGTAGATGCACAGCGCGCCTACAACACTGCCCTGTCATTACGGTCCGGAAACTAGAGCTGGCCTATTTTGATGGCCCGCTCTTCAAGCCTCTTAGGGAAAGAAGAAACAAGAGGTCTATGCGTCTTGCTCCCTTCCCGAGTCATGTAAGACTCCCAGCCCATCTTGACAATATGGCTCAGAATAGCTGAGAATGTGGGTTTAGGCGGGTCCATTCTGTCGTAGCACCTCTTCATCTCATCGAGCAGTTCTTTCGGGATCCGAACAGAGTAGGGAATTGTTGTGGTCAAGCTTGTCACACACTACACTACAGTACGAACTTCTCTCCTCAGTACAGTCGAGTGTTTTTCATGGTGCTGTAACTTGCCCCTTTAATCGCAAGTAACGAGTATTGTTTCGATCGAGGTGATCACGAAATGAAAGAAGATGAGGTCAGGCGATATGCCAACCAAGATGTTGTGGGACAAAGACTTGACGGACTGTTCATAGAAGGACATGTGGAAGAGCGAGTGGGAGTTCTCCACATTGTCCAGGAAGACAATAACGAGGAGTCTATCCGATACGACCAGATCAGGTGGCTAGTACGAGCCTTCCGATATTGTTAGTGGAGGAAACCCCCGAATTCTTTTTCAACACACTGTTCGTGTCGAGCCGTAGGGCCCGTAGCTCAGCCAGATCCAAGCCAAGGATCCTGAAGAGGTAGAGCACCGGTAGAGCGGTATTAGTGCTCTGGTGAGGCTTTTAGCCTTCGGAGGGACACCCGGCTGTCCCGGGTTCAATTCCCGGCGGGCCCGCCAAACAAGCGATAGCTGGTAATTACTATCTGACTATGATGGTTTTGTGGGCAGGGGTGGAAGACGAGGCTTATCTGGACCCTCGTACCGAATCAGGCCTTTCGCCTCTAGAGTTTCTTGAAGCTTGTTGACTGCGATGTGCACTTGAATCTCTTTCTTTGCTCCGGTGCAAACTAGTTTGCCGCTCGCGAACACGAGGATCACTACTTTGGGCTCGTCCATTCTGTAGATGAGCCCTGGAAATTGTTCTGGCTCATACATGGTCTTCTTCAAACCGTAAACCGCCTTCTCGAGGTCAATATGGCCTCCCAGTCCACATGACGCGACGATATTCTGTATCATTATTTCGGGCCTGCCAAGGATGACGATTCCATCTCTTTTCAGTTCGTCTACCACTTTCAGCACTGCTTGGCGCGCTTGGCGCTCGGATTTGGCGCCGGTGCACACCATTTTTCCAGAGCTGAAGATCAAGGTCGCGGTCTTTGGTTTCTTTAGTCGATAGACTAAACCTGGAAATTGTTCTGGCCGGTATTCGACTCCAGGGAAGACCCGGACGATTGCGTTGAGGTCTATTCTTTGCTTCAGTGTTGCCGAGGCAACTACGTTCTCAATATTGATGAACGCCCTGTTCTTATCGGACAAAACACATCAACACTCTTGTTTGGGAGCCCAAAGTTGTCCCCCTTTAAAAGGAGGTTCCTTATATAGAGACGATTGGTCGAACCGAAATAGCTGTCACAAGCCCATCTAGCGGAGCAGATGGGATTGGAATACTCGGAGCTTGCCCGGGAACTAGATGCGATTCTCGCTTGCTAGGGAATTTCAACCATTACGGAGCCGTTTTGTTCTCTGACTTTGTATGTTGTGACTTTCAATGTTGGAATAACTGTAAAAGAGCCTGTGCGAACGTCAAACTTCCACCCGTGCCATGGGCAAGTGACGACTGAGCCGCTAAGATTCCCTTCCCCAAGGGGCCCGCCGCGATGTAGACAGACGTTCGCCAAGGCGAAATACTCATTCTTGACTCGAAATAGAGCTATGCTTCTTCCTTCGACACTTACAACTTTGCTGAATCCCTCTCTGAGGTCGCTCTTTTCTGCGACTTTTACGAACCTAGTCAACCTGTGACCCGTTCTCCGTTTCATCCGATTTGGTGTTTCCCACTGACCTCTACCATCTCTCGAGGTTCCGACGGCGCAACTCGGTTTCTTGTATAATCAGTCAGCCATTCTTCAAGAGCCCGAATCTGGACGCTATCCGTGCCTAGGGCCTCCAGTTCTTCTTTCGTCAGTTTTACAGTTTTGAGTATGATATCCTCTATGTGAGACGCGTGGACCCTAGTGGGTGGTTTGGGATAGATTTGTGAGAGGTACTCAAAGTCCTCCTGCAAATGTTCGATGAACAAGATTATGCTGCTTGTAAGATGGGTGGTTCTAACATCTAGAACATTGTTGTAAACGCCCAGCAGCATTTCTAGGTCAGACTGGGCTCCCTTCAGCTTCTCTATGTGAAGAGAAATGACGTCCTTCGACAATTCCCTCTTTTCCCCCACAGCGGACGTCACGTCGATCACCAATGTGATGAGGAAGGTGGTGAGGAAACCCACCCCGAGCTTGGATCGCAATCTCTCTTTTGCTAGCTTCTCAACAGGTTCGAGCTTCTTCCTGTCACGCCTCGCTACCACTCGATCAACTATCAGGTATGTCACCGGGAGAGTCACCGCGAGTCCGATTAGTGCTGAGATCAGACTCAGATCGATGTCGTCGAGGGTTATCGCCAGGGGTTGAACGATGGATGGAAGCATTGCCTACAGAGGCTTTCCTACAACGTCCCCGTTCTGTTTGAGGTATCCAAGTGGCCACCTAGCCATTGACTGATGAATCGTGTCAGCGTTGCACCAGGGCGTCGCGCAGTTCTTTGGCATAGGGTTCAATTGTCCTGGGTCCGAAATCAAACGGCAATTCGGCAGTCTTGAATAATTCAGGCAAGGGCTTCGACCCGCCTAGGGCAAGGGCCCGTTGGTATGCGGAAATTGCTGCTCTTGGGTCTTTACGATATCGTGTCCAAAGACCTAACGCACCCATGAACGCGATTCCGTACTCAATGTAGTAGAAGGGTACTTCGAAGAGGTGTAGTTGTCGTTGCCATTGGGATTGGAGGAATTCCTCGTATCCGCTCCAGCTTTCTGCTCCGCCAAATCTTTTCCTGAGCTTGACCCATTGGTCTTGTCGATCTTCCCGAGTGTGATTCTGGTTGGTATAGATCCAATGTTGGAAGGCGTCGATTGTTGCGATCCATGCGAGCAGCTTGACGATCGATGCTAAGTGTTCTCGTTTGGAGCGAACAGCATCTTCCTTGCTGTAGAATGTTCCTTCGAGATGCTCTCCTCCAATTATCTCCATTGCTTGTGAGGCCACTTCTGCAATTTCTAATGGCACGTTTTCGCTTCTGTACTGGTAGGGGAATCCTTTGTCTCTCATTGCAAAGACGTGAAATGCGTGTCCTGACTCGTGTAATAGTGTCCACACGTCGCCGTCGCGCCCCACCGCGTTCATGAATACAAAAGGCAGCCGGATCTCTGAAAGTTCCACGTTGTATCCTCCGGGAGCCTTTCCTTTCCTGCTGTCAAGGTCTAGGAGGTCCAGGCTTGTCATGCTTCTAAGTTCTGCTGCGAACTCAGGGTTGACCTTGTCAAACACCTTGACGCATCCCTCTACCAGTTCGGATGAGGTTTTGAACGGGCGAAGCGCGGGACGGCCCTTGGGGTCGACGGCTAGGTCCCATGGACGCAGGGGTTCAACTTTCAATCCGCGGCTTCGTTCCCGGTCGAGTTCATGCATTAGCGGGACGATATATTTTTCGACGGCCTCGTGGTAACTGAAGCAGTCTTCCGCTGTGTAGTCGAACCGTTCTTTCTTCCGGAAGATGTAGTCTCTGTAATTGTCAAAGCCGGCGTTTTCCGCGATTTTCTGGCGCAGGGCAATTAGCTGGTCGTAGATCTGGTTCAGCGTGTCTCTGTCCTTCTGTCTGCGGGACTCGGAGAGCAGCCATGTTTTCTCTCGAATGTTGCGGTCGGGTTCCTCTAAGAACCGACCCATCTGCTGCATCGTCCTCTCCTGGCCTTCGTAGAGGACTGTCATCGCTCCGGTGGTCTTCTGAAACGATTGCGCGAGCTTCGTCTCTTCTTTTTCGAGTTCAACATTTTCCTCCCGAAAGAGAGCGACGTTGTTCTCCCTCTTCCTGTCGAGCACAAAGAATTGCTCTCGTGGGAGGCTCTTGCGAGCGGGGGTGCCGAGATATTTGCGGTCCAGCTGGGAGAACCCTATTTTCGACTCGGGTTCTACGTTTTCGATAAAGAGCAGGTAGTCTTTCTCGCGGGCAGGGTCATCGGTTTGACATGTCATCCTCGCGTATCGAATAGATTGCTCTTCTGCCAAAGCCGACGCCAGTTCAGACTCGTCTTTGAGCCACTTTTCAAGATCAGATGTTGAATTAACCGTACGATTCTGCAGATTACGAAATAACTCCTTCAGTCTGCTCAGGTCTGTGAGGTCTATCTTGGAGGGAAGAAACAGGCGAGGGTATTCACGGGGAAGGCGGGAATAGTCGAAGGACAATGCTCTCTTCTATCCAGGGTTGTGGGTTTCTAGCCTCGGTTAACATAGTTTTTCCCACTATGGATGAACGGTCAAAGGATGAGCTGCGTCGAATTCTTCGTGACAGCAGGCAATTTTAAACCCTGAGAAATTGTACGGTAACCTGGTGGATTTCCCACGATAGTCAAGCATCTTTCCGAAGTTGTTCCCGAAAGAGTGGGCGACTTCAGACGGTGGTATCTGTCAAAGGCCGAACCG
>VBBV01000072.1 GCA_005883695.1 Candidatus Bathyarchaeota archaeon
CAAGCTGGAATGGCAATAGTTGCGGGCGAGACAGCTATTGTCCCGGACCTTCTCTCCAAGGATCCAGGGCTAGACCTTGTCGGGATGGCAGCAGGCATCGGTAAAAAGAAAGACCTCATCCTCGGCGATGAGATTCGAAATGGCGACTCGCTGGTCGGGGTTGCCAGTTCGGGAATACACTCAAACGGTCTAACCCTCGCCAGGAAAATTCTCCTAAGAGAGTACAAGCTGAGAGAGAACGTCCCTGAGCTGGGCCGAAGCATTGGCGAGGAACTGCTAGAACCTACTCGAATCTACGTCAAGCCGGTTCTAGAGGCGACAAGAAAACTAGAGGTTCACGGGCTTGCTCACATAACAGGAGGAGCGTTTGCAAAACTTGACCGGATAGTCGGGCATGCAGGACTTGGAGCTAGCATTGAACAGCTTCCCCCTACACCGGGAATATTCCGGATTATTCAGAAGCGCGGAAGAGTCTCCAATCGGGAAATGTACCGGACTTTCAATATGGGAGCGGGCTTCGTTTTAGTCTGCCCTGAGAAAACTCAAGACGCCGCGATTCGACTTTTCACTAAACATGGCCTTAACGCGTTCGATCTCGGGAGGGTGGAGAAAAAGAGAGGAATCCGAGTCAAAGATACGGTTGTCAACTGACAACTACTAGATGAGCTTCAGTTCTCTGAGCTAGGCTTCTGCCTTAGAATGTTCTGTGAGGACTTTGAGGTCTGCAGGTTTGGCGTGGAATCCGTTCTTTGCGTGGGTCCCGTCGCAGAGGGGTTTGTTGCTGGAGCCACCACATCTGCACAAAGCACTGAACACCTTCCCATCAAGATAGACGAGGTTTGGATCGTTTTCCGTAGACTTGATCTCTACTGTATGCATGATCAAAGTGGTCCCAATGGATTCTATTTAAGCAGAGAAAAAGAAAAGGTCGTCAAATGTGAGGAAGAGCCCGAAAAAAAGGGGGGTCTATTTGTTCGGAGTTTAGAACGGTGGTTGGTTGGTGTTTTGTTGCTGTAGGTCGCGCATCATTTGTTCGAACTGTTCTTTGGTGATCTCTCCCTTGGCGTATCTTTCTCGAATGATGTAGTAGGATTGGTCTTGGTATCGCCAATATCTTCCTCGATAGCCCCATCCCCCTCTCCATGGGAAGATTAGCCATCTGAGAATCCAGAAGGATGCGAATATTCCGAAGATGAAGAATAGCGGGAACGGGAAGAAGAAGTACGGGTAGTACGTGCCTGCAACGGGTGCAGAGCGTGTTGCGAATAGCAAGGCTGAGACTGCGATTGATGCTACGACAACGGCGACTAGCGGGAATATGCCCCAAGCGAAGAAGTGTCTGGGCCGACTCCATTCATGTTCACTCATTCATTTCGCCTCCTTTGCCGACGCTTCGATATCGGTATAACGATATCGGTATAACGATATCCGATATAAGGATTCTCCTAATCGAACCAGCGGGATTGGAAACTTTCAGGAAAACAGGATAATCTGGTTCGATTTATCCTGCGTTCCATGTCACTCCGACCAGTAGATGCTGTAGGATTAACATACTGAGAATCAGAGCCGTGATGGTTACGAATATCATTCCCAAGTTAATGGCTAAGTTTTCACCTAAGGATTTCACTCGGTAAGGCTCGTAGTCCCTCTCAATTGTCAACGCAGAATCGATATCATCGGGTTCCAAGAGGATCCATCCTCTTACAAGTCGGAAGCGGAATATAAACAATCAATACGAACGACACAGTTTTGGAAGCGGGGTTCAGCTCTTCTTAGAAATGCCTGAAAGACCGTTCACTAGTAAATACCATCTTCATCCCGTGCTCGTCGCACGCTTTGACGATCCCCGGGTCTTCCACAGACCCGCCCGGTTGGACGATGGCCGAAACCCCCTCCTTCGCCAGCGCTTCTATATTGTCCAGTTTCGGAAGGAACCCGTCAGAAGCCAGCACGCTGCCTGCCAAAATGTGGCCGAGCTTGTGAGCCTTGCCGATAGAGTTCTCTATGGCCCCGATCCTGTCTTGCTGGCCGGTCCCGATCGCCAGGGACGTTCCGTTTTTCCAGAAGACTACCGCGTTTGACCGAACCTCGCATGCCACCCACCACGCATGCAGCAGATCCAAATACTCCTGATCTGACGGCTTCTTCTCTGTAGGTACCCGGAGGTTTTTCATCTCTTCCAGCGACAATATGCTGGTTCGGTACGGGTCCTCGATGATCAGCGATCCGTCTTCGAGCACCACCACATCCGGGGGCATGGCGACATCCCTCGCTTTTTGAACTGGGACTTCTCCAACTCGTATGTCCTTCTTGGATTCGAAAACCCTCAAGGCGTCAGAACCATACCCCGGCGCATAGACAACTTCAACAAACGTCTTCATGATCTCCTCTGCGGTCTTTCGGTCAACAGAACTGTTGAATACTAGGACGCTGCCAAAGGCGGCCCGGCTGTCAGCGTCTCTAGCATGCGCGTACACCAGAGCTAGACTTTCCTCTTCTCTAGAAACAGCCACGCCTGATGGGTTAAGATGTTTCATCACTGCCACGGCGGGCTCTTTGAAGTAGCTCGTGATCCGCAGCCCATGACTTCCATCCTCAATATTCGTCGCTGAAGGTCCATCTTTCCCCCATTTCACCCAGTCAACATTTCCTATGCCGCCCTTCGATGATTTCGGTTTGTACAAGGCGGCTTTCTGGTGCGGGTTGGTCCCGTACCGCAGCCCTCGCATCCGGCTCTCTACTCTCCACTGAACCTTTGAGTACTCGAACACCTTGTTCCCGATAGTCAGCTTCAGTGATAATGGTAGATTCTCGTCTCGGGCTGTCCGGTAGATCCGGCGGATCTCTTGCCCGCTCATCCCTTCACCTTGCCCAAGTAACTCTCTATCGCAGCATCGTACTGTGCTGTCACTGCGAAGGCCTCACGAGCAAGCTTGTGTCTCAACTCATCTTTGATCGATTCATGTTTGTCCAACTCCCGTATCAAAACATCATACTGGGCAGGTCTGGTCAACGGCACGACTCTATTGTTGAGAAACGCTCCCTTCGCTGCAGCACGGATCAACGTGACACCTCCAATATCTATATTGTCAATCGCCCTACGCAAGTTCGCAGGGTCGCTCTTCACAACCTCGCGAAACGGATACAGGTTCACCACGACAAAATCCATCGGTTCAATCCCGTTCTCGCGAAGATATTTTTCTTGTACTGGGTCTTTCCAGTCACCTAGAGTCCCAGCGTGAATCTTGGGATGCAGCGTTTTCACCAATCCACCAGGCATCTCGGGAAACCCGGTGTAGGTTGAGACCTCTACGACTTCGTGTCTGAGTTTTCGGATCGCTTGGGCTGTGCCAGTTGAGCTGATCACTTTGATCTTGTGTCTTGCAAACGCTCCGACTATGTGTTCCAGCCTGGACTTGTCGTAGACCGAGATCAGAGCATTGCCGGTCAAGGATTTCGCGCAGAACTTTGCCGGGTCCGTTGTATTATTTAATCTGGCTTAGGAGAACTTCGACTAGCGTAACTTTCTCCTAAGAACGGCCACCATCGAGCGTAACGTCCCGGCGTCAGACACCATTGTATAGTGCTTCGGTACGCCGATTGTAAAATGATCTGAGAAGTACTTCTCCAGGCATTTCTCAGACAGGCAGGTGAATTGCCCGTGGGATTCCTTGTTGCTCGCGCCTCTGAGAAGAAAATACGCGCTGGGCTTGGCGACACGAGCCACTTCAGAGGCATAACCGGTCCATTCGTCCAGATCCAGATTGTGAAGACAACCTCTATCGTTCAAGAATACAAACTCCTTGTCGGGATATGGTAGGTCGAGAACTGTTCCAGTCCGGAAATCGATTTGCAACCGCCGCCGTTTGGCCGAGGACTTGGCCAGTTTTATCGCCTTGTCGGACACATCTATTCCTGATGCTCGGAAGCCGTTTTCGGCGAGAAACATTGTTTCAACGCCGGTTCCACATCCAAGGTCGAGAGCAGACCCCTTTCTGACGATGCCCGCAGCTAGCAGGGTCGCAAGTTCTTGGCTTGGGTTGCTGTAATGCCAGTGATTCTTGTACTCCCCGGAAATGTATGCTTCGTTCCAGCTGAACTTGTCCCCACTCAAACCAGCGAGCCAGCAGCTTTAGCTGATTAGTGACGGATTTCTACGTTCCCTTTTCCGGAATCTCAGTACTGACGTATGGAAAAATTGTCCTGGTCATAAATGGTGGAATGAGGAATGCTACCGGTATCGAGTTCTCGTCCTAAGGCCACCCAAGCCCCGCCTTTTCCACAGGCAGGATTCTTCTTGCAAGTTTTCCAGCTGCTGTATGCTGGTAGAAGATTGCAAGTGTTAGGAGGCCGGTCAAGCCCAAGATCCCTGCGCCTGCCCAGAAGAATGGAAGTGCTGTGACTATGTGGAATATTTTCGCCGCTACGTTCATCTGGGTGAAGACCTGGTTATGGGACGTTATTGTCAAGAATACTGTTCCTCCGTTGGCCGCGGTGATAGGAGTGCTTGGAATATCGAATGTTCCCGCGGGAAAAGTGCTTGTGAAGATTACCAGGTCCGTCTCAACGAGCGTCAGTGTGACAGTAGCCGTGTTTCCGGTCGTTATGTGTGCTGACGCGTAATAGCCCGAAAGCGCATATCCAATCACCGTTTGCAAGGCACTAGCAGAATAGCCGACTGGTGTCGAATATGCTGCGACATCTTGTTCTGCAGGCGCAGGGAAAGATAACAGTACCAGGCCAGCGATTAGCAAGCTGCAAAGAATGGCGAGAGTGTACCGTTGACGCTGGCTGAACTTGGGCATGCCGGCTCAAGATGATCATTCGATCTAAGCCAGAACTAAGCCCGCCGTACCCTACTCCATTTCCCACTAGTAACGGTTACCCGTTCGCTATGCTTGTTCGAGAGCCTTCGTAATCACCATTCTCGAAGCTCGCAAAGCCGGATAAAGCGATCCAGATAGTACCGCGAGAATAGACAGTCCAAACGATTGAACTATCGCACTGTACGGGATGACGAATGGAAGGTAGAACCCCGCGAGGGTCGTGCTGTTAGTCGCCCCCTCCAACAAGAGCAATCCTCCAGGAACAGCCAGGAGGAAACCGAACAGTCCTAGGATGATTCCCTCGCTGAGAAAAAGCCCTGCTATCTGTCTCCTGCCCATTCCCTGTGATCGCAAGAGCCCGATCTCTCGCTTTCTATCGTTCACGTTCATGATCATTGTGGAGGTTATTCCAAGGGTGGCGATAAGGAGGGCGAAGTAGAGAACGAGGAGGATTATCGTGAATATGCGGTTTATCGTATCTCGTACGAGAGAAAGGAGTTGTCCGAGGGTCAGCGAGTTTTCGGCAAAATTATACTTCGGATACGAGGCCGCAATATCGTGAGCGATAGTGGACGCTTCTGACTTGTACTGGGTCTTCAGATCTACAAGGAAGAGGGGGGCAATGTCTGCTGGTTCGTTTGGCGCGAGGAAGAATTGTTTCTGGGAATTGAAAGAGACAACGATTGATTCGCTGGCGAAGTTGTTTCCGAATTGGATATACTGGAGGATGGGCCCTGTGAATATTCCTGCTACTTGGAAGGGCTTGGTCTGGGTCCCGTTGAAAGTCGTTATGTCTATGTTATCGCCAACTGAGGCATCGAGTCTTGACGCCAATGAACTAGGCAAGAGGACTGTCTGGGGATTGTTCGCCAACTCGGCATAGACTTGCTGTGGAGGGGGCGAGTTCACGAATTGGTAGTTTATGATCTGGGGGAATGTCGTTGGGTCGACAGCTAGGACCCCTACTGATGTGCTGTTGCCTGTCGGTCCGAGAGCCTTCGGGTTGAAGATAGGCGTGGGTCCGAGGGGAGTCGCAAGAGAGACTTGTGCAAAGCTGGTGAGATTGTTGGTGAAGCTGATCGGCAGAGATTGGTTCGCGACGAGGATTATGTCCGCTCCGAGTGCTTCTTGAATCCCTTGGTCGAGGGCGGTTTGGACCCCGCCTTGGATTCCGCCTAGCATGATTACGAAGCTGAGGGTGATGGTAATCATTCCGAACGAGATTGCGTTTCTGAGTAACCTCCGTCTTCCGTTTCTCGATGCGATGTATCCTATTGCCCTTGAGAATGGTAGGAGCGGTGCAGAGAGTATTCGGCCCGATCGTCCGAATACGACGGCGCCAAGAATGACTAACCCCATCGGGATGAGCGCAACGTCGAGGTATGACACATGGAAAGGCGTTAGTCTGGCAGCCTCTAGAGACCCAACCGCGAGCATGCCCAAGCTGACAAGGACGAGGATTGAATCTGGAATCCTCTTGCGAGAGTTTCGGGCCGAGGGCCGAATCGCTTGAATAATGTTGATTCGGCTTGCGGATGCGGCGGGGTAGAGCGATCCCGCGAAGACAGCTGCAAACCCTGCTCCAAGTCCCATTAGAGTGATAGTTGGGGTAAGCTGGACTAGGGGGAGAGATGGGATCTGGAGAACGTTCTCAGCAACTGCCGTGAAGGCTCTCGAAAGGGCCAGCCCTGTGAAGACACCGGCGACCGTGCCAATAGTTCCAATCAGCATTCCCTCAACCAGGAAGATCTTGAAGATCTGTAATCGGCTGGTTCCAACAGCCCGCATCACTCCAATCTCGTACGTGCGTTCGTTTACTGTCATGAACAGGGTGTTGAAGACGATGAAGGCGCAAACGACGAGCGCCACAGCCACCATCACGTTTAGCCCTAGCTCGAACCCGGCTGTTTGTCCCGCTATTCTCTGGACGGCTTCCGCCTTGGGAGCGTTTACGTTGAAAAGAGGTGAGCCAAGGAGACTTTGAATCTCGTCCCGGACCTGCGGCGCTCTGGTTGGATCCTTGAGAGTTGCGTAAATGTGGGAGATCATTCCCTGAAAGTTTAGTGCTGATTGAAGCTGAGAGAGGTCCACGTAAATCGAAGCGCCGATGTTGCGTAGGGGATGATTGATTCCAACCACTGACAGTGGAATAGTGAGATAGGCTCCGGTGACGTTCAGGGTGAAAACGTTGATGGTAGATCCGATTCTCAATCCGAACTTCTGGGCTAGCCCGTCATCCACTGTCGCCTGGCCCTGTGAGAGAGTCTTTGTCCCAGTAATGTTGAAGCTGGAATAATCGAAGTCTGTCCCATTGACTCCGACCAGCTGGAATCTGGTCTTGTTGGCAGGTGGGCCGAACCCAAACCAGACTAGTCTTGCAGCTGTCTGTTGAACTCCAGAGGCGTTATTGACAATGTGCAGATAACGGCTCTCGAAAACAGGCGGAAGTTCGCCGTAACTTACGACGATATCAGTGCGGCCCCAGAACTTGTTGATGTAATTGGTAAACTCGCCAGTTGCACTTGCAGTTGCCAGATTAGCGCCGTTCTCGCTCGCCGCTTTGGGAGATTGCGATAGGCAATCTTCGCAGAAAGCAAGATCCAGGCTCAGCCTTCGCGCTAATTGGGCTGTGAGAGGGATCGCGCAGGCTCCGGGGGAACTGGCTCGATCGCTCTCAGTCGGTAGGACTCTCTAGGGGAGTGCTGCGATGCTTTGGTTATGATACCGTCGCGCATTTCAAACAGTTTCTCCGCCCGATCTGCGACTACTGGGTCGTGTGTGACGACAAGGACGGATGCGTTCTCTTTCTTCGCTGCTTCGTACATTATCTGCACCACTTCGGTGCCTGTTTTAGTATCGAGGTCCCCTGTCGGTTCGTCGGCGAGGATGATTTTCGGGTGATTTGCCAGGGCGCGTGCTATGGCGACACGTTGTTGCTCTCCGCCGCTCAGCTCATCTGGCAGATGGGTGAGGCGTTCCTTGAGGCCGACGCGATCGAGCATCAAACTAGCTCGTTCCTTCGCGGCCGATGGCTTCGTTCCTGCCGTCAACAGTGGCAGTTCCACGTTTTCCAGGGCTGTTAGTACAGGTATGAGGTTGTGGAATTGGAAGACGAAGCCTATCTTGTGACGTCTGAGCTTCGTGAGTTGACCGTCTTTCATGTCTGTAATGTCTTCTCCGTCAATGGTGATCTTGCCTGATGACGGTTTGTCTAGTGTTCCGATAATGTTGAGAAGAGTCGTCTTTCCCGATCCTGAAGGACCAGTTATGACTACGAACTCTGCTTGGTAGAGTGTGAAGTTGACCCCCCGAAGCGCATGCACAGTGACGTTGCCGAGGCGGTAAGTCTTCTCCAATTTCGCAACTTCGACTATGGCAGGGGTCTCCAACTAGCCTCAGTCAGGGGTTAGGGGCTGAGGCCCGAAATATGTTCCTTTCGAGGTCGCTCCCGAAGCGCTTAAGCCGTTAACCAGTAATCAACAAACCATGGCTGCTAAGGTCGTCATTCTCGACATCGAGACGACATCACTCGAGGCGGACGCTGGAGTACTGGTTGGTGCTGGGCTCATGTCGGTTGTTGGACCGGGGGAGTATTTGGAAGCGAG
>VBBV01000073.1 GCA_005883695.1 Candidatus Bathyarchaeota archaeon
CGAGAACCAGAAGGTCCGATGGGTGCCAGAATGGGCCGGGTCCAAGAGGTTCCACGACTGGCTCGAAGGCGCCCGAGACTGGGTGATATCCCGCCAACGATACTGGGGCGTCCCATTGCCAATCTGGACCTGTGAGAAGTGTGGAGAGCACACCGTAATCGGTTCAAAGGCAGAGCTCGTCAAACTCGCTCTACACCCACCCAGAGAGTTTGAACTGCACCGGAATGGCGTCGACAAAATACTGGTCAGGTGTAAGTGTGGAGGTACGGCAAAGAGAGAGCCTGATATTCTGGACGTCTGGATGGACTCGGGCGTTGTATCTTGGGCCAGCCTTGGTTATCCAAAGAGCTCTGTCGAGCTGAAACGCTGGTGGCCCGCCGATCTTATCCTTGAAGCACATGATCAGACAAGAGGCTGGTTCTACAACCAGCTCGTTCCTAGCGTCCTAGCCTTCAACCGAAGCCCATACCGAACGGTGGTGATGCATGGGCATACTCTGGATGAACAGGGAGAGAAGATGAGCAAGTCGAAAGGAAACTTCGTCAGCCCAGATGAGGTTGTTAGCAAGTATAGCCGTGATGCCCTTCGATTCTACACCGTTCAGTCGACCCTCTGGGAGGATTTCCAGTTCTCATGGAACGCCGTCGAAGTGGCAGCGAAAGATCTCCAGATTGCATGGAACGTCTTCTCTTTCGCAACTCTCTACATGAACCTCGACAAGTTCAAGCCGGATGCCTGGTCGGTCAAGAGACTTTGGAAAAGCCTCAGGCCCGAGGACAAATGGTTGGTCTCCCGAAGCGAGAGTTTACTGAAAGATGTGAGTGGCAACATGGAAGGTCTAGAGCTGCACCTCGCGCTACGGAGACTCAGAAAGTTCGTAATAGAGGATTTGAGCCACTGGTACATCCGTCTCGTCAGGAGACGGTTCTGGCAGGAGAAGAAAAGCAAGGACAAACTCGCATCATACTCGGTTCTCCACCATGCACTGAGGATCTGGCTGACCCTAGCGTCCCCATTCATCCCATTCTTGACCGAGACAGTCTACCAGCAAGCCTTCCGCAAAACGGTGAAGTCTGGCCTTGAGAGCATTCACATGTCCTCTTGGCCAAGCTCTAGAGCGGGGTGGATTAACAGGAGGCTTGAGGAAAACATGGAGATAGTGCAGCAGGTCTCGGCCGCATCATCGTCAGCCAGGCAATCGAAGAAAATAAAACTCCGCCAACCAGTCGCTAGGACCCTCATCGTCACGGACAGTGATAAGGTGAAGCGAGCGGTCAAGAGTCTCCGCCCACTATTCCTTCAACAGACAAACTCGAAAGATATCCGGCTCGTTGGCCTCGCAGAGGAAGAACAGCTCAAGAAGCTGATAGTTGAACCGAACTTCAAAGGACTCGGACCCGTTTTCAAGGGAGACGCCAACAAGGTCGCGGAAACACTCCGGTCGACAGATGGACGACTGCTCTTCCAAAAGCTTCAAGCAGACAAGGCTTACACGTTGAAAATGGATAATCGAGACTACACAATTACCGGTCAGATGGTCTCGTTCAGGGAGGAAATGCCCGAGAACTTTGCCATGGGAAGTTTCGACGAAGGCCGCGTCTACGTCGATCTCACCATTCCCAAGGAACTGGTAAGAGAAGGCTTCGTGCGGGAAATTGTCAGACGATTACAAGAGATGAGGAAACGACTCGACCTTCCAGTAGACGCGTTCGTGGAAGCATACGTGACCGTTCCTGACCCAGAGAAGCTGGAATGGTTGGAGGATGAGCGAGATTACCTCATGGAAGAAGTCAGAGCAAAGATACTGCAACTTCTACGTCCTGATCAAGAAAAACCGAAAGCGAGCGCGGAAGAAAATTGGCAGATAGAAGGCGACAGGTTTCAGATGGGCCTACTGTCGAAGGACGTGCAACCTTAAGACAGCTGAGTCGGGACGACGTGCACACAGTAGGCTTTCTCGTCAACCCGGTAGCCGGAATGGGCGGAGCAGTAGGGCTCAAGGGCACCGACGGAAGGAGAACATTGCGGGAGGCCTTACGAAAAGGCGCGAAACCAGTCTCTCCAGAAAAGGGCCGGAGATACTTGGAAGAGGTACAACGTCGAGACAAGCGAATCAAGTTCCTGGTAGCCCCAAGAAGCATGGGAGAACACGTGGCTAGCCAACTGGAAATTCAGCATGAAACAATCGGGCGAATTGGAAAAACAACCACGTCCGAAGATAGCTCTCGAATCACGCATCTAATGAAGAAAAGAAGAGTAGACTTGATCGTCTTTTGCGGTGGGGACGGAACCGCACGAGATGTGCTGAAGGGTGTTGGCCGAGATACTCCCGTGCTGGGTGTCCCAGCGGGTGTGAAGATCTACTCGTCTGTCTTCGCAATCAATCCGGTGGCCGCGGCAGAGTCTACTATCGCGTTTCTCAAGGGCCAGACTCCTAAAAGATTGGGAGAAGTCGTCGATGTGGATGAGGATGCGTTTAGAAAGAATCGGTTGTCAGTCAAGCTGTTCGGCTATCTTACAACTCCCGATTTAGGGCCGTTGATGCAAGGATCAAAGTCAGCTACGGGATCATCTGAAGATGCTGAACTGGACGCGATTGCTGAATATTTCGTCGAAGAGATCGACCCAGTTGGTACTTACATTCTGGGTCCGGGTTCAACGGTGGAACGGATCGCCGAGCGTTTGGGGGTAAAGAAGACACTCCTAGGAGTTGATGCTGTGAAGGGAGATGGGACGTTATTGGGGCGGGATATGAACGAGAAAGCTTTGCTGGGCCTGGTCAGCAAGAGTTCTACAAGGATCATTATTTCCCCGATTGGTGGACAAGGCTTTCTGTTTGGACGGGGAAACCAACAGATCAGTCCGGAAATAATTCGCAGGGTGGGCGTCGAGAACATTACTGTGGTTGGATCGAGAAGCAAGATCGAAGCCCTACATCCGCGACGTCTTCTCGCTGACTCAGGTGATGAGGAGATAAATGGACAGCTACGAGGTTACCGGCGAGTGATCACCGGATACAGGGAAGAAATGGTCGTTAAGGTAGAATAGAACCGGTTCCCTTAGCTGACCGCTGTTGTGCCCCCATATCAGTGGGGAATAGTAACACTACGCTCTAACTTAGACAGACCCGTTAAGCTAGCGATTGATCGTGCCTGCATCTCGCGGAAAGACCTCTGAGAAAAAAGCGAAATCCAAACATGTTACAAAACCTCGAAAGACCGCGCATCCCCACAAAGCTTCCCCAAAGACTAGTTCTCATTCCAAGAGGAAGACCACAACGAACAAAGACTATGTCACATACGTGTACGAGTGTACTCGTCCCGGTTGTGGCTACAAGATCTGGCGGGACGACAAAGGTGAACCTGGACAGCTGCGTAGCGATTTGAAATGCCCAAAGTGCCACCATGTAGAATTCCGATGCTTGGGAAAAGGCGACTTACCCGAAAGCTTCCAAGTTCCGGTTCCGACAAACCCATTAGATTTCGACGCAGTCAGAACATCCGAGATAGGATCGAACTAGAAAATCATTCATAATCAGACCCAAAAACCTTCAACCGCTACGATACCCATCTTTCTTGTCTCAGGCTGACTCAGAAAGAGTGAGACACAAGCCCCATCCGCAAAAGAATGAGTCAAGACATTTTCGATGGTGCGGGGGGTGGGATTCGAACCCACGAAGGCCTACGCCACAGGATCTCTCCTGAAGCCGGATCTTAAGTCAAGCACCGCTCCGTCTGAGCGGTCCTGCCCCTTTGACCTGAATCCCGCCCTACGGGACAGGATCCCATAGAGGTCTCGGGAACCCCCGCTTTCGGCTCCACGAAGCAATATCCATTCTTAAAGCCAATCTAGCAAGAGACCCTGCCCAAGGCGCAGGACTTCCTGAAGTCTCCGATCGACACCCCCCGTTCTCGGGTCTGAGATACAATCTCTACAAATCCAGCAAGTGTCAGCGTTCTTCTTGCAGAAGGGTCTGGCGGAAAAGATGTCTCCCAGCAGGACCGTTCACAGGTCCGTTACGCCAGATTCTGTCAAAGCCCTCATGATCATAGAGGCAATGGTCATCGCTTTCTTCTCGTTCTGGCTAGCAAACGAGTATGCCTACAACGTATACTTCCGAATATACGTGAACAGCGTCTTCATAGAACACTTCACAAACTACACAATCGCACTGGGACTTGGAATTGGCCTAGCGGGGACAGCTGCCGCAGCGACCCTTTACAAGAAACTTAGAGAAGCCAAATTGAAACTAGAATTCGTCGCCCCGAAGATCAGAGGTTCTCTTGAGCAACTGCTAGCAAGTCTTCCCTCAATGGAACCGCAGGCGGTCATTCCACCAACTAGCAATGCTCCGAACACCACAACTCCTCCCGCCCGGGAGGGTACCTTTACCGTTAGCCCCATTTCCCATGCATCTCCTCCGCCGCCTACTGAAGAGAAGAAATAATTTCCCTTAGGGTTTCTCGCCTAGTTCCTTGGCGAACTCTGTCAACAGTTCTCTCTGCCGACGAGAGAGATCCCTCGGAATCTCAACATCAATTCTTACAAGCTCATCTCCCCGTCCCCATCCTCCAACCCTTGGGAAGCCCTTGCCTTCCAGCCGAAACACAGTTCCCGGTCTTGTCCCTGGCGGAATCTTTAGCTGTGCCTTACCATCAATTGAGGGCACTTGAAGTTCTCCGCCGAGGGCGGCCTTGGGAAAACTGACTTTTGTCTCATAGAGAATATTGTCCCCGTCGCGGGTGAACGCCTCGTGAGGCTTCAATCTTATCCGAACATAGAGATCTCCACTGCGCCCTCCCTGAGCAGCGTTCCCTTCTCCCCTGATCCGAAGACTCTGGCCTTCGTCAGCTCCAGGGGGAACTTTCACTTGGATTTTGGTCCTAGTTCGTGAAAGGCCGCTTCCACCGCAGTTCTTACAAGGCTTATCGATGATGCTTCCTTCTCCTCTACACTTGGGGCAGGTGGTTATCTGGACGAGCTGGGCGAAACCGGCTCGACGCACTGTTTGGACTTGGCCGCGGCCACGACAATTACTGCAGGTCTTCCGAGAGCTTCCGGGTTGGGCCCCGGACCCGTTGCATTCCTTGCACTCTGCAAGCCGGGGAACTTCTATCTCTCTCGTCGCTCCATGCGCGACCTCGTCGAAGCTAATCTGTAAATCGTAAACCAAGTCCTCGCCAGTGGACGGGCCGCTTGGGCTTTCGAAGTTCTGGAACCCTCCGAATCCGCCGAGGATTCGTTCCACGAAGCTGCTGAAACCTCCCCCGAATGCGCCGAAACCCATGTCTCGGAATATGGAATCGAAGTCCGCACCTCGGAAAATATCCTCGGCGTTATATTTCTGGTAGATTCCCTCTCGCCCGAACTGGTCGTACTGTTTTCGCTTCTCGTCATCGGACAGGATCGCGTAGGCTTCTGAGATTTCCTTGAACTTCTCAGTGGCCTCAGGTGCTTTGTTTCTGTCCGGGTGATACTGTAGGGCGAGCTTTCGGTAAGAGCCCTTTATGTCATCTTTAGACGCGTTTCGAGTAACCCCGAGCACGTCATAATAGTCTCGCTTCTCCATTCTTTCCGATTCATCCCGCTCTACCGGGAGCCTTCGTCCTTTACCTCTCTGAACTCCGCGTCTACAACATTATCATCCTTAGACGGATTGGCTCCGGGGGCCGCTGCCTCCTGGGCAGGCTCACCGGGCTTCTGGGCAGTGACCTTCTGGTAGATCTCGGCGCCGATCTTCTGGAGAATTCGTGAGAGGTCGTCGCTGGCCGATTTTATCTTATCCGATTCCTTACCGGATAATGACGCTCTCAAGGTACCTGCTGCTTTGTCGATGGTTTCGATCTGTTCTTTCGTAATCTTGTCTTTCAATTCGTCCTTTGTCTTGTCAGCCGTGTAGAGCATGCTTTCTGCGGTGTTCCTGAGCTCCACCTCTTCCTTTCGTTTCTTATCCTGATCTGCAAACTGCTCGGCTTCGTGAACCATCTTCTCCTTCTGATCCTTCGAGAGCTTGGTCGAGGCGGCGATCGTGACCTTGTTCTCTTTAGACGTAGCTAGATCTTTTGCCGATACATTCAAGATACCGTTTGCGTCAATATCGAAGGTCACCTCGATTTGGGGAATGCCTCGAGGTGCCGGCGGAATACCTGTCAGATTGAACATACCCAAGGATATGTTGTCCGTCGCCATGGCCCGCTCTCCCTGAAGCACGTGGATGGTGACGGTGGTCTGGGAGTCGGCTGCTGTCGAGAATATCTGGCTTCGTTTTGTCGGGATGGTTGTGTTTCTCTCCATGATCTTTGTGGCGACGCCTCCTAGTGTTTCCACGCCGAGTGATAGCGGTGTTACGTCCAAGAGGAGTATGTCCTTGACCTCCCCGGCGAGGACTGCGCCTTGAATCGCTGCTCCGACGGCGACGCATTCCATCGGGTCGACTCCGCGCTCTGCTTGCTTGCCGATTATGTCCTCGACGAATTTTCTGACGAGTGGCATTCGGGTCTGGCCCCCGATGAGTATGATCCTGTCCACGTCTTTCGGGGTAAGCTTCGCGTCATCTAGGGTTCTCTTGATCGGCGTCTCAACTCTCCGGACTATGGGATTAGCGAGCTCTTCTAGCTTAGCCCTAGTCACGGTCGTGTGGAGATGCTTAGGTT
>VBBV01000194.1 GCA_005883695.1 Candidatus Bathyarchaeota archaeon
AGTTCGTCTTTCGCTAGAACTCGGTCCCGCCAGTCCTTCGTCCCTTCGAGATGCTTCTTTCTGGCAAGAACCCACGTGAGCCCTAAGTTGCGGTCCCGCGTCGGCCCAGAGGGTAATCTATTCTCTGGCCATCTGCACTAGATCCGATGGCTGCTTCTTGCTACTTTCGGAGAGGCTCATTATTCCACCTGTGAGACTTTGACCCTGTATTCCCTTCGCGGCAAAGATCTGCGCCACGCGCAATGACGTGCCTCCAGCCATGCACACCAGCAGGACCTTTCGATTGTCCTTGGGGAGAATATTCTTGATATTATCGGGGATCTCCTCGGTCGAGATCAACGCTTGCACGTCAGATGCTCGTGCGACCTTGATCTTGCTCTCTTCACAGCCAAGCGATGATGCGACGAGTTTGATGCCATCCTCTTTCGGGACGAACATGCCGTGAGTCCATAGAACCTCGCCGTAGTCTGCTACGCTGGAGTTGGCCTGTGGAAGAGTTACTTCGAGAGGAGGGGGTGCTTGCGCTACTGTTCCGAGGGTGCTCCGGTACTTGTCGATACCATCTGCGAGCATCACGACAAACTTGTCTCCGACTCCATAGTTCAGCATCTGCAAACAAGCGTAGAGCGCTAGCGCACTGCTCTCGCCGATGTCGTATCCTTTTCCGACGAAGAAGCGGAGGACCCGCCTGGCCGGTTCGAAGTCCACCTCGTGTTGTCCTGTGTACAGGGCTGGGTCGTAGAATCTGAGGCCCAAGGCTTTGTCCTTGGTCCTTATTCCCGCGACGTCTTGATTGTTGAGCGGGAAGACTATGTGGACAGATTTCTTGCCGTATTTTGTCTGGACGTATTTGCTAATGCCCGCTGAGGTGCCTCCAGTGCCAAAGGCAGAGATTATTTTGAAATCAGCGAGCGAAAGACCAATCTCTCTCAGCTGCTGGTCTATCTCTGGTGCTGTCACCCTCTCGTGTGACTTGACGTTGAGCTCGTTATCATATTGTTCGGGGCAGAAGCCTCCGTAAACCTTGGCCAGCACCTTTGCCACGTTGATCGCATCTTGTCTCGCGAGGAAACCTTCAATCTCGGCTCGCGACTCGTCGAACTGCGCTGCGTCCAGTCCGAGATCCGCTAGCTGTTCGCGGACATTACTTGCTGTTGCCTTGGCAATATCTAAGTTCTGATCAAGAGCCAATCCTGGTGCTGGGCAAATGTCGATGTCCAGGTTCACCGTCTTGACTGAGTTCCTGTTCAGTTCATCTAGGACGCCGCTCTGAAGCTTCCTTGAAACTAGGAAAATGACATTGATGCCGATCTTTTCCAGCATCCCGAGGGCGATACCGAAATTGCCCGAGGTTGCCTCGAAGACAGTCTGACCGGTTCTTAGCTTGCCGGAAGCAATCGCGTCCTCGATTATTTCGACAGCTGGGCGGACTTTGACCGAGCCACCTATGATCTTCGAGTCGAATTTCCCAAAAACCTTGAGGCCCTTTGCAGGTATTTCGAGACCGTATTCGACTCGGGCGCACTCGATGAGGGCGGTCGTGAGATCCTCCAAGGGCGTTGGATTGACGAAGGTCTTGCTTCCGTCTCTCTCGACAATATGGGGGACCTTGCTAGCTATCTCGCTCCGGAACCGTCTGAGAAGTGCTTCGTCAACCTGAGGCTTGGCTGTGGACTCTTGCATTCCTTATCTAACTGATGAGGGATACGGCTTTATATAACGTATGTCATAAACGTGCGGTATGACCCAGACCTACAAGGCTCCAAACGTTCCAAGCGATAGAATCACTCCTGAATTCGTTAGGGACGAGCTACTGAGCTGTTTCGAGAGCGCCAATCGAGAATTCGCCACGCTGCTAAACCAACCAGTCACCGACGAACAGCTGAAACAGCAAGTGAAACAGTTCGTAGAATCAGTCTTCGTCAACTGCGGCGCCAGCTACACAGACCCGACCAAACAGGGAATCTTGACGGCCATGAACCAGTGCAGGACCAACGCTGAGAAGATGATGGGACCACAAGGTACGATGAAATGATGAAACTGGTCGACAGACTGCAAGAACGGCCAGTCTACGTCGCAACATCTCGTCTTGTCTGAATCCCAACATAGACGAGGTCAGCAGATCCGGCAAAACTCCTCCTCTCGTAAGTCATTAGTACGCCTCCCTCCGGACAGCCCCTAGAATTGGAGTCTGTAACCCAGCAGCTTCACACTCCTAGAGTCGTTCGACTCGACCGTATTGTCGACGAGACACCTTCAATTCGTTCTTTCTGGTTCAGTGATTCTACCCTCCACAATGCTAAGCCGGGCCAGTTCGCTATGGTTTGGGTGCCGGGTGTGGATGAGGTTCCGATGAGCGTGCTAGCATTTCACGGGAGAACAGAGGCGGGCGTAGTGATCAAGAAAGGCGGACCAGTTAGCACTGCGCTTTGGGAGAAGAAAGTCGGGAACAAGTTCTGGGTCCGAGGCCCGTACGGCCACCCGTTCAGCGTAGGACACCACCACAAACTACTGGTTGTCGGTGGAGGAACAGGACTTGTTCCTCTGATTTCCTTCCTAGTCCATCTTAGAGGGCGAGACGTCACATTGATCACTGGTGCTAGGACATCGAGCGAGCTTTTGTTCAAAGACTGGCTCCTCAGCGAGAGCAAGGACCACCACTTCAAGCTCGTCTTCGCCACCGACGATGGAACGTATGGAGAGAAGAACCAGGTGCCAAAGGTCGTCGAGCACGTATTGAAAGAAGGTAGCTTCGACGCCGTCTACACCTGCGGACCCGAACCCATGATGAAACTGGTTTACGACCTGGCGATGCAGAAAAGATGCCACATACAGGTCAGCCTCGAAAGAGTGTTCAAGTGCGGAATCGGAATATGCGCCGCCTGCGTAATCGGCCCCTACCTAGTATGCCACGACGGACCAGTATTCTCGGAAAGAGAACTCAGCGGAATGCCAGAGTTTGGAACCTCACGGCGCGACCTGTCTGGGAAGCGAGTCCCTCTTGGTTCGGGACATTGACGGTCATCGCAGATTGCATAGCGATAGCTAGAAGCCTAGAGTTACTCTCTCTCAGTACTAGAATGTCAGCTGGGCTGGTGATTCATAGAACAAAGCCAACTTTGTAGTAGGCATATGGAGATGGTAGTGGAAGGCTTCCAATCCTAGAACATGAGAGGCGATAGGTGGTGTGAATCACTTTGCTGAGTTGATCGCCAATGAGTAGCTCATTGGCCCCTGCTTTTTTCATAATCTTCGCTGCTATATTCATGGTATTACCGACCATGTCTACGAAGTATCCTGTACTCTGGACTCCCAGCTTGACAACTTCCACCGTCCCAAAGTCTGCTCCAACTCTGCAACTAATCTTAGGCAATCGTTTACATACGAAGAGAGGAGAAATCGAATTTTTACAGAGTTCAATCATAATGAGCCCACAATTGACGACATTGTCGGCTTGGTTCACGAAACCTCTGAATGCAGGAAAGAACCCAACAACCGCGTCACCTAATGGTTTCAAGAAATATCCTCCGAAGTCGATAATGACTTGG
>VBBV01000074.1 GCA_005883695.1 Candidatus Bathyarchaeota archaeon
GAAGTACGGCCGCTGGAAAGGCTATTGGGCCTACTACCTAAGAACCGCGGGAGCTTAGAATAGACAGTGTGTGTACAAGCAAGTTTATGGAGTGTTTGAAATCGTAACACTCGTCAGGAAAGGCAGAGGAGGGCTTGGTTGACAGCATACGCCACTGGGTGGTGCAGGGTAAACTGGAACGCCCCCTATCTTGTTGACCACGTCCATGCCGCTAATTACATGGCCGAACACTGTGTACTTCCCGTCAAGATTAGCGCTACTGTCAACAAGATTGATGAAAAATTGGGTGCTACCGCTGTTCGCGGCTCCTGTGTTCGCCATCGCCATATATTCTGCGTAGTTGTGGAGTGAACTCACTATTTCGTCAGGTATTGTTGTCCCCTGGTATTGTCCCCAAGTACTGTTGTTGCCTCCACCATTTTTTGTATTTTCATCTCCGGTCTGGATTACGAATCCCGGCTGGATTCTGTGCCAGACAAGATTGTTGTAAAAGCCGGATTTCGCGAGGTTCACAAAGTTGTTCACCGTGATAGGGGTTAGGCTACGATAGAGTTCAACTTCGAATGTCCCCTTCGAGGTATTGAGCGTAGCGTAGATTATGTCCGGAGGCAGTGACGAGACGTATGCGTACACTCCGACCCCTACAATCACAATGAGGACAACCGCTAGGATAAGATAGAGTAACCCGCGACTTTTTCTTTTACGAGTTTTCTCTAGGATCTTGCGTTTCTGAGCAGAAGGCAAATGGGACTCGCGGAACTCTCGGTTGCTCTACCTGTTGAAATACGATTCGTTTTCTAGTCCCTTCAGAGGAGCTCTCTCACAGCGTGATAGGCTGATATTCGGTTGAGCAGGGCGAGCCGATAGTCGCCCAGAGTCTCTTGCTGTAAAGGTCCATTACTACAGAGACTACTGTCTCGTACCTCTCATATTCTGGCAGTTTCAAGTTTGAGTGACGGCATACTGATTCGGGCTTTCCGTAATGATCTCTTAGCATGCTCTGAGCTTCGTTGAGGTTCAGCTTTTGTCCTGCCCGGACGGTTCCGTCTAGGAGCTTCTGGATTCTTCGATATCGCTGAAGTGTAGATAGTCGTTCTTCGTCCAAGATCTGTTTTACGCCGAGAATTTTTGGGTTGGAGAAATGGTTGGTGTGTGCAAGTGCTCCTCTGTCGGGTCCAAGCTCGCAGATTGCTTCCGGAGCAGACTCAATGTCAACAACTTTTCCCAGTCCGACCGTTTTCTGTTGTCCCAAGATGAAGTTGGCGGAACAGTTTCTCTGACCTTGGGCGATCACCTTAAGAGCGCGTCCTAGGGTTTTCGACTTGAGGATTTCCCAGCATCGGACGTGGAAGGGTTTCTTGAGTCGTGCCCAGTCGTCTTTGCTGGACACAATTCCGTTAATTAGCAAACCGAGTCCTTCGGAGTTCAAACCGATCTTGCCTCCGACCACCCCTGCTTCCGTGAACGACAAGACGTCAGGCCCGCTTTCGTTTCTGACCTTTAGAAAGAGCCCGTTGACCTCAGGTATCCAGTCCCAGTTTTGGGCCATAACCAGATGTCCGTTTTCGACCGCCGTTGGAAGCGCCGCGAAGGCTGTGCAGCCGAAAGTCTTGGGAATTGGCTTCAATCCGATCTTGGAGAACTGACTGTACATCAACTCATAGCGAACGTTCAATGCAGTGATGTCGAGAATTTCCTGGCGCGAGCCAACGGCGACACCTTTCATAGTCTCAGCATACTCTGGGCTGGCCTTGTTGATCACCTCTAGGAACTTTGCCGCTCGACTGATGGCGACATCATGCGAGAGCTCGGTTTCGCTTTTGAAACGACGGAAGTAGACTTCCAGATTATGCTCGATTTCTGGACGAGCCTTCTTTCCGTGATTGTATCCTATCTGGTAAGGTGACCCGTTGAGGTTTAGAACGGGGAGCTTGGACTTCATTCTGATCTATGCCAGGTTCTTCTCGAGAGTTATCCAGCCGACTTCGCGTTTGAAGCCAAGCTTCACGTTGATCCCCAGCATGGGTGCGTTTGTCGAGTCATTCCACGTCTTGACCTTCTCGTACTTGTTGTTCCTAGCGAACTCGATGACCTTGAGCTTCAAAGCAACGGCTATTCCTCGTCCCCGGTATTCTCGAATTACTCCTGTCAGTCCCTGATAGAGTCCCTTGGGATCCTTCTGAGCCCTCCACACCGTGCTCATACCCACATACTTGTCGCCATCTTTGGCTATCATGTAGCCCTGGGGGACTAGGTTGGGGCTCTTCATCTCGAAAGCTGACCATTGCTCAAAGGAGACTGGTGTGAACTGTTCAGGTCGAGGTATATCTTCCGAGACGGCCTGAACCAGTGTGTGGAGTTTGCTGTAGCATTCAGGATCGTTCTTCATTTCATCAGCTAAGGTGACGAAGCGGATTCGATACTCAGACGCCTTCTCCACATATTTTTGGAAGAGCGAGAGGTTGACTGTGGCGGGGTTAAGACGTGATTCCCAAGCTCTCATCTTCTCATGGAACCCTCGGTTCATGGCGAACTTGATCGGAAAGGGCATGTCCTCCCTTACACCGGTCCAAGATGTCACAGTACCAAGATCCTTGAAGTCCTGGTTCAGCCTATCGTAGAGTGCGCTCCCTATTCCCTTTCTCTGATGTTGCGGATCGACCCATATGTCGAACCACAGCTTCTTCGGGTGATACATCCATGGAATATGTTGACACTGAGCAAACCCAACGAGTTCTTGGACCTCCTCGCTAAAACATGAGTATCGTTTGAAGTGGAACTTCGATCTGTCGAGACTCTCATCGTCAAACCTCCACTCCTCGGGGGTCCGGTCGTAATCAGGAAAGATTGAGCCAAAGACGTGGGCCAATCTCCCGTAATCGGCCGTTTGAAACTCTCTCAGTTCAATTGGGAGTGTCCACTGTCCCGACATGCCACACTTCATAGAAGAGCAAGCGATTAAACCTTTTTTCGCGCTTCAGTGTGGACTCTTTCATGCCCCATGAAAAAGTCGCTCCTGAACACGTCATGTTGACGAAACAATTGCTTGACGTTTCTCTCAGGACCAAACCGGGTCAGAGGATGTGGATCAATAGTTGGGACCACACACTTGAACTAGCGTCAGATCTCGCCTGGGAGTCCAAGAAAAGAAACTGTGAGGTACTTCTGACGGTTCAGCCTGAAGACCTCTGGCTGCGCTCTATGATCGAGGCTCCACTAGAACTCGTTGACAATTTGCCGGCTCACTTTGCCGCTGCCTTGGAAGAGACTGACATCTACATCTACACCTTGGGCCCGAGAAAGCCTATTCCGTGGAATACGATTCCCGCTGAGAGGCGAAAGTCGGTTAGTGTTTGGCTCGATACGCGGTATGATAAGAGCAGGTTTGCTGAACAGTGGGCGAAAGTAGCTAGGAGGAACAAAGTGAGGATGGTGGGGATCGAATCCACTCTCGCGACCCCGGAACGCGCAGAGTCTATAGGTCTAGATTTGGAGGAGTGGAGACGAGCAATGTTTGAGGGCTGTACTGCCGACCCGGGAGAGATGGCTTCGCAGGGACGTGCGTTGGAACCTTTGATGAATGGAGAAGGACAGGTGCATTTGACAACACCGTTTGGAACGGACTTCCGATTCAGACTTGACAAACGCCCACCCGATTATTCATACGGCCTAGCAACAGAAGAGAAGGCCGAGAGAGGAGAAGTTGTCTTCTTGCCAACCGGTGGAATCGAAGTTTCGGCCGCGGAAGATAGCGCCGAGGGAAGAATAGTCTATGACCCGTTAATCCGCACCGGAAAGGGCGAGGTTGAGGACCTGACCTTTCAAGTAGCACAAGGCCGAATCAAACAGGTCTCTGCGAGATCGGAAAAGAGATCTTCGAGCGTTATCTTAGAGAAGGAACTGGCGATGAGAACCGCTTCGGATATTTCGGATTCGGATTGAACCCCAAGCTTCGCCACGGGTTCACGCAGGATGATAAGGTCCTTGGAAGCACCATCGTCGGATTCGGCCATAGCGGCGCAAAAGGGGGGAAGAACGTCGCGAGCGGTACATGGTGGGCCTCGATGACCAAGGCGACAGTAACAATTAGCGGTCAGAAGGTCATGGAGGATGGTAAACTACTAGTCAAATCCTAGGACGAGTATCCTTTGATCGAGTCTCTCCAAGACTGGATTCTCCAGCTCCCTAATGTCACTAAGGCTTCACACAGGTTAGGCGGCACAGAATTCTAGGTCCACGGTCTCGAATTCATTCACACTCATGGAACTTCGCACCTTGACATCCGGCTCTCCAAAGAAGACCAGCAGACGATGTTGGAAGAGGGTAAAGGCTGAACCGCATCGCTTTGCTCCTCAAGCTGGATGGGTCACTTTCAGAATCCGTTCGGAAGGAGATGTCGAGGCTGCGAAAGAGTTGATTCGACTATCGTATAATAATGCAGGGAAGATATGGCGGCTCACTCGTCACGACGGTTCCAAAAGAACGGGTAGTCTCGAGACCTCCTCTCTATAGCCCTCAAAGAGGCCGTCTATGAAAGGAAACTCCTCCCATCTTCATGCTTGACAAGAAGCGACGTTGGCAATCGAAGCAGTCTTCAACCGACCTTCTAGAATCTAGGCCGTTTCCGAGACTCAGACAATAGCTCCATCGATCTGATTCACATACATAGAAAGCGGCCGCGCCCACCCCCGCCTAAAGAAGACGACGCGATTGCTACTGCTAGGAACTCGTCGAACGTTGGACCGTTGACCTGCCCTGCGAGGGGAGCAAGTCCCCAGACCTCTTCGAGCGTGGGAAGAAAGCCGTAATGGCTATAGCCCTTGTTCGAAATATGAAGGAACTGGGAATCGGAGCCTGCGAATATTGTTGTTACACGGTCGATGCAGATTGGGAAGGTTTCAGGATAGGCCGAGTCATTTGCAGGAGTGCAGGCGAGTCCTTCGTCCCAAGTAATGACCAAAAGCGACGCTGATGTCGTGAAGGCGGTGCTGTTGAGGATTGCTGGGACGAGAGCTTGCAGGTAATTGTTCTGTTCCTGCACGTTATTCGAAAGGGGGCAGATGCTCGGCGTGCCGTAGAATGTGATAGTCGCGTTATTATCATGACCATTATCGCAATTGTTCGGGGTCAGCCAGATAAAGCTGGGGACTGGACTGCTCATGTTGTTGAGGTCGGAGAGGAGTTTGGTGGGAAGGGCTAGGTAGCCTGTGCTCGTCGGGTTCGCGTCTACCAGGTTCCCGCAGTAGACAGGTGAGGAGTGGGCCTCGGCCATGTAAACGAACGGGTTGTGATTGTCATCGTACTCGACACTCCGATGGCCCGCCACGTTGGTGAACTGACATCCACCGACATAGTCTTCCATGTAAGCCCTCCAAGCCCGGCCGGAGGCTGTAATCTCATCCAGAATATTCGTCCCATTCACTCGGCAACTGGATGGACCGCAATCTGTTGCAAAAGTAGAGCCTGGATACGCGAAGTTGCTCCCGTTGAGAAACGTGAGATATTCTGGGAGGCTTTTGTGAGCGACGCTGGATAAGTTCTCGGCCAGCCCGTACTGGTTGGCTAGGCTTGTGATATAGGCGCAGTTGAGGCCGCAATTGTAGGTTTGATTGATTCCTTGGTTCTCCATCATTATAACAACAACATGGGCGGGCGTAAAAACTGGTGGAGGGGCTGAAGCGGTCTGGTCTAGAATCATACCAGAGCCAGTCGCGCTCGCCAGAAGAGACAAGAGAACAGGGATGACTGGATGCAACCTACAGGCACCAGATCGGTGAGGAATATCCAATCCTCCTTAATAGAAGTATATGGTCCGCGAAAGGCTAGGACTTTCGGGTCCTGGTGGAAAATGGGCGTCTTGTCTCGTCCCTGTCACTATGAAAGCAATGCAAGCATCGAATTGCCTGTCGGAACAAATAGGGGTGTAGCCTTAGGCGTCTTGGGAAAGACGCGGGTTGCTGCGGATTGTCAACGGTTAAATAGATAATTTCCAAGGATTGCATGTCTTCGTTATGTCATTGTCGAGAATACTCCTCGCTCTGAGTGTTTTGGGATTGATTGTCTCGCTGAACGTTTCATTTGGAGGCCTGTTTGCTCAAGCAACCAATTCCGGTCGCTCAACACTCGTGGGGAGCGCGCCTGCATGGGCGAACAGCAAGAACTACATCAATGCTGCTGACCCCACTACCGACATTGGTTTCCGCGTCTACCTTGGTTGGAACAACCCGTCAGCGGTTGAGGCGCTTGCGCAAGCGGTTTCCGACCCCAAGAGCCCGTCCTATGGACAATATCTGACACCCCAACAGTTCCGTTTGCAATTCGCTCCGTCGCAATCACAAGTCGGTGCAATTCAGTCTTGGCTCAGGAGCCAGGGCTTCTTCGTTGAGTACACACCGATGAACAATCATTATGTCTCAGCGGAAGGAACCGTCGCGCAAGCACAAGCCGCGTTCGGCACCAGCTTCGGAATCTACGGTGTTGGCGGCCTAAGCCTCAGATCCCCGTCCGCAGATGTAACTATTCCCAGCTCTCTGGCAAGCATCGTCACAGGTGTCATAGGCCTCGACGATAGCGTACAGTTTGTTCACGTGGACAGCACTATTGGAGACGCGCCTCCGCCACCTGCCTTCGTTAGTGCTCACCCGTGCTCATCGTACTGGGGACAGCTACAGGCTGTAGGTTTCACTAATCCGTATGGACCGGGAACTCTTCCCTTCGCGCCTTGCGGATACACCCCCCAGCAGATCAAGGGTGCGTACGGTATCTCCGGGTATGATGGTTCAGGTCAGACGGTGGCGATAATCGACGCCTACGCAGCACCCACAATCGTCCAAGATACTAACCAGTGGTCGACAAATCGCGGGCTTCCAACACTGACAGCGAACCAACTCATCCAAGTTGTTGCACCTGGGACCTATAACCATCCCGAGAAGGGTCTCTTTCAGGATCCGCAGGGCTGGTATGGTGAGGAGACGCTTGATGTGGAAGCTGTTCACGGGATGGCTCCTGCCGCGACTATCGTTTTCGTGGGGGCGCCTAACAATTTCCAGGACCTTGACGCGGCGCTGAACCATGTTGTAGACCGACATCTTGCATCGATCGTTACCAACTCATACGGCTTCAATACCGAGATACTGCCCGCCGGCTACATCAAGCCACAAGAGGA
>VBBV01000075.1 GCA_005883695.1 Candidatus Bathyarchaeota archaeon
CTTCACCTACGCCTCGCTAGAAAGAGGACTGGAAACCGCTCCCGGGCAGTCGACTATTGCTGAACTTCGCCGAATCTACGAGATGCTAGGCGTGGAGTAACAACACATGATCAAGGGGAACACCAGAGTCCACTCCATCTACGGATCGCCGATAGCCCACAGCCTCAGCCCCGTGATCTTCAACGCAACCTTCGAGAAACTATCACTCAACAGAACATACGTACCCTTCGACGTCAGCAAGGAAAACCTGAAACGAGCAATAGAAGCAGCCCGCACGCTCGAGTTTGATGGGTTCAATGTCACAATGCCCCACAAGATCGCTATCGTAGAAATGTTGGACGGGCTTGACATGAACGCGAAGAAAAGTGGATCAGTCAATACGGTTGTCCGAACCGAGAGCGGACTCGTAGGATACAACACTGACGGAGAGGGGGCTGTTAGAGCTATGAGATCCTATGGTTTCGAACCCAGCAACAAGCGGATACTAGTGCTCGGTGCGGGAGGAGCAGCTCACGCACTAGTTCACCGTTTTTCGACAGAAAACAACACGATCAAGATCCTTAACAGAACTTTGGACAAGGCCCAAGAGCTAGAGGAAAACGCAACCCGTCCCGCCAGAATTTCCTATGAACAACTTACTAAGAACAGCTTAGAGAAAAGTCTCCAAGATACGGACCTTCTTGTCAACGCGACTCCGATACGGACCTCGACTCTCGTATCCCAGCTCAAAATCCCACTCAACAGAGTGAAAGATAGTGCCTGGATCTTCGACCTCGCATACGACAAGCCCAGCGAACCCATTCCCGCAGGACGCGGCGCGATAAGCCCGCTAGAGATGCTTGTGCACCAAGCTGCGTTGTCCTACGAAATATGGCTCAACAAGCCCGCTCCCTTCGCTCTCATGCGTTCCTCCCTTGTAGATTATCTAGGGAAGGATTGGAAATGAAGGGCACTGGTCAGGCTCTTTCCCACGGGGCTATCAGCATTCTAAACGCTTTTCCGACAGGCAAGGGAGGCGCTCTCGGAGTAGACCTTTGGACCCTAGCGAAGGTTAGCCTACGGGAGGGACCGGGCCAGATTTCCGGATTCATATCCTCCGACCCAGAAGAATCCAACAAGCTCGCAGTCACGGTGGTCCAGAAGGTCCTGGAACATTATGGGTATGAACGGAAGCTGCAGGGAGAAGTGATCACTTCCTCTAACATACCAGCAGCAGTTGGTCTCAAGAGCAGCAGCGCGGCAGCTAACGCTGTGGCTTTAGCCACTGTATCCGCCCTTGACGAGGAGCGAGATGATGACACGCTGGTTGCAATTGGAGTAGAGGCATCCATCGAGTCCGGGGTAAGTCTCACCGGCGCTTACGACGATTCATTCGCATCCTACCACGGCGGCGCTGTTCTGACAAATAACGATCATAGAAAGGTGGAAAAAATTCTCAAGATCCCCAACGATTTCAAAGTCCTCATACTTGTTCCACCGCGAAAAACTCGAACAGGACAACTGGACCGAACAAAATTTGCGCCCCTCCGAAGGATTTCGGAACTAGCATACAGCGAAGCCAGCAACGGCCACATCTGGGACGCGCTTACCCTTAACGGCCTCGCCCTTTCGTCCATTCTCGGAGAAGACCCTCGCCCAGCACTCTCGGCGATTGAAGCAGGGGCGTTTGGAGCCGGACTATCCGGCAAGGGACCAGCCGTAGCGGCGGTAGTTGACGAGAATCGGTTGAAACCAGTGCGGCAGGTGTTCGAGAAATTCGATGGACGAATAATCGAGGCAAATCCGAACTTCACGACAGCGGTGATCGAGACTTGAGAGTCAGGCTCAAGGGTCCACAGGCGCTTCACGGAAAAGTGAAGGCTCCCGGCTCCAAAGCATACACCCACAGATCGCTCCTGGCCTCTCTTTTGTCGCCCGGGAAATCTGTCATTGAAGGAGCGTTGCATTGTGATGATACCCAGCGAACCCTTGAGGGGATTCAAAGGTTGGGAGCGAAGGTTCTTGTTAAGAAAACCCGAACGATCTCCAATGGGATCAGGAGACCGGTAACATCTAACAGGCCCATTGACTGTGGTGACTCGGGAGCAACCCTCAGATTCCTTACCGCGATTTCCTCAACTTCACTAAAGACAGTTAGGCTAAGGGGCAGCCCGAGACTAGCCAACAGACCCCTGGATCCGCTTGTGAAGGCTGTCAACACTCTAGGTGCCTCCGCTGGGACGATTTCCGACATGAACGGACTCGAGGTATTGGTTCGGGGACCTCTCAGAGGAGGAGAAGTCACGATTCGAGGCGACATCAGCTCCCAGTTCATCTCAGGACTCCTATTCGCAGCCCCACTGGCGATGCGAGACGTCACGATCAACGTGGAAGGCGCACTTGAATCACGCCCCTACGTGAACATGTCCATTGACGTGTTGAGAAAGCATGGAATCTCAATCGAGGAATCAGACGAGAAGTTCAAGATTCCGGCACCGCAAAGCTTCGCGCCGGCGACTCATCGTGTTCCGGGAGATTTTTCGTCCGCAGCCTTCCTCATTGCCGCGACGGGAACCGCGGGAGATGATATCATGATTTCAGGCCTTGGATCCTACGAGATTGAACCTGATTCTGCAATATTGAAAATCGCTCGCGAAATCGGGCTTGAAATCCAACAGAATGGAAATGGTCTGACAATTCGGGAGGGAGAACTAGATGGATTCGAATTCGACGCGAGCAATAACCCGGATCTTGTCCCACCTCTTGAAACCCTTGGATGTTTCGCGGATGGTTCATCAGAAATCCGAGGTGTAAAGAGGCTAGTTTACAAGGAGTCAAACCGGCTGCAAACTCTCCCGACCGAGTTGGTGAAGATGGGCGCCAAGATTCACGCCGAAGACGACATGATCAAGATTGAAGGAAACAGAGAGTTGATCGGAAGTGCGTTCGATTCGCACAGCGACCATAGAGTCGCGATGGCGTGCGCAGCCGCCTCTCTTGGTGCTAAGGGAGAGTCAGTAATTCACAATTCGGAAGCAGTTTCGAAATCTTACCCCGAATTCTTCCAAGACCTCACAAAATTGGGGGTACAACTTTTTGTGGAGTAATTCAATCGGCAAAGCATTCGTAGTTACCTGCTTCGGAGAAAGCCATGGCCCCGTGGTGGGCATTACGGTAGACGGTTGCCCAGCAGGGTTGGCATTGACGCTGGATGATATTCAACGAGCGCTGGACTTGAGGATCCCACAGGAGAAAGAGGTTGTTTCTGCGCGACGGGAGCCTGATGCTGTAGAGCTATTTTCAGGGGTATTCCAAGACCATACGACGGGGGCGCCGGTGACTTTGCATATCAGAAACAAGGACGTGAAATCCTCTGATTATGATCCCCTGAAAGACCTCGTTCGGCCTGGACACGCGGACTATCCAGCTAAGGTGAAGTATGGTGGTTTCAGCGATTACCGAGGAGGCGGAAGACTTTCGGGAAGAATGACCGCAGCATTCGTGGCCGCTGGAGCAATCGCCCAGAAACTTCTCTCCACATTTGGAGTAGAAGTCCTAGCCTATACCCAGGCTATCGACGGAGTTCGATTGGATAACCCTCCCAGTAGTGAAGCTGTCAAGAAAATCACGTACGAGAACTCGATGAGGTGCCCAGATTTGGTTATCGCGGAGAAAATGCGGCAAGCAGTGATAAACGCAAAGGCCGATGGGGACAGCGTCGGAGGAATCGTCGAATGTACAGCGCTAAACCTTCCGGTGGGCGTTGGTGAGCCACTCTTTGACGCCATCGACTCGGAGCTCGCCAAGATACTTTTCGGAATCCCCGCGGTAAAGGGGGTCGAATTCGGCGCCGGGTTCCAGGCAAGTCGTCTGAAGGGGTCCGAAAACAACGACCAGTACGTGATCAAAGAGGGAAGAGTTGTCACTTTAACGAATAATTCTGGAGGAGTGCTGGGGGGAATGTCGACAGGAATGCCTCTGCTACTCAGAGTTGCGTTCAAGCCACCATCCTCGATAGCGAAGGAGCAAAAGACCGTGAACATATCCCAGATGGAAGAGGCTAAGCTCGGAGTCAAAGGACGACACGACCCGTGCGTTGTCCCCAAGGCCGTCCCCGTCGTCCAAGGAATGGTCGCGATAGGACTGACGGATTTGATGATCCGCGGCGGAATGATTCCTCGGGTCCTGAAGAGCTAACTCTCAATGGACGATGTTACCAGGATTCGGGACAGGATAGACGAGCTAGACCAAGAGATAGTTAGGCTTCTCAAGAACAGATACGAGAACGCTAGGCTCCTTGGACGTATCAAGCAGCAGAGACATCTCGATTATCGCGACCCCGAGCGAGAGAAAATCATCCTCCGAAAGATAGAACGCGCAGCTACATCACTGGACCTCGACCCGAACCTCATACGGCCAATATTCGACCAGATTTTTGCCCTGAGTGTGGAGGCCCAGCGAGACCAGCCTGAAAAGTCCGCGAAGAGACTGGACCAGACAAGAATCCTAATCGTAGGCGGAACTGGCGCGATGGGACGTTTCTTCGCGCGGTTCACCAGCCAACAAGGTGCGAAAGTCAAGATAGCGGGTCGAGAGATCAACAAGACTCGGACAGCTGCCAAGGAGATGGAGGTCGAACCGGGAACAATCTTGGACGCAGCTTCATCAGACATTGTGATCCTGGCTGTGCCGATGGAGGAAACCGTCAGAGTCGCCACCGAAACCGCGTCACTTATGACAACCGGCTGCCTCCTTGCTGATCTTTCGTCGGTCAAGACGGGAATATCGGACAGGGTTGCGGAAAAAATCCCGAAAGGACTGGAGTACGTGAGCTTGCATCCTCTCTTTGGACCCGGCGTAGATCATCTTCACGATCAGGTCATTCTCGCGGTGCCTTACCGTCCTGGCCAGAAATGGTCCAGGCTAGCTCGCGCACTCCAGGGTGGCGGATCGAAGCTCATTACAATGTCAGCCGCTCAGCATGACAAGGCCATGGCCTACGTGCAGGGTCTCCATCATTTTGCGCTGATTTCTCTCGGACTAGGCCTCGACGGGATGGGAGGAGAGCCTAAGACTCAGTCTCTTCGAGAGACTGAAGGCAGGATCGTCAGGTTGCTTAACAGCTGGGATACGATTGTCGGAATCCAACAGCTGAACCCCTTCCTCCCTCCTGTCAGACAGAAATTTGTAGAAGTTGCGACCGGTCTTGCCCAGATTCGATCGAAGCAGTCGAGTGGCCTGAAGAAAAGACTTGCATCCAATGTACAAAAGTGGTCACGCAAGCTATAAAAGCGACATGGACGCTTGAGCGACAAGGCGACAATCATGGGGTATAGTCTTTGGACAGCAGCTGACAACGCGCCCCACCAGACTGAACTATCTTCCGCTAGAAACTAGAAAGCAACCTATCGACGTTTTCGCATCCATCAAAAACAAGTTTGACACGTGCTTCATTCTCGAGTCGGTTGAAGGACCGCGCCGCCTAACCAGGTACACCTTCCTAGGATTCGACCCACAGAAGATCATTCGGACTTCAAGAAAGCAAGCTGAGATCCACGATCGTCAGAAATCTGAGAGGAGGATCGAAAAGTGTGAAGATCCGCTTGCTCTTCTAGCGAGTCACAACAGCCCAGTAAAGGAACGAGGCGCTGGTGAAAGATACGCCGGAGGCCTTGTCGGATACGCGTCTTACGACCTCGTACGTTCCTTTGAAAGAATTCCTAGATTGGGAAACAGAGGAAACGGGTTCCCCGATTTAGAATTTGGACTTTTCGAAGACGGTATCGTCTTCGACCACATCAGCGGCAAAACACACTACTTCTACCGAGAAGAAAACAGAATAGAAAAAGCAGAGGAACTACTGAACGACTCTGCGGGCAACGATCAGGTTAGTTTTGGCAAGCCCAAGTCGAATGTAAGCCAGGAAGATTTCTGCGAACGAGTCGAAGAGGCCAAGGAGTTCATTAAATCAGGAGATGTTTTCCAGGTGGTTCTGTCGAAGAGGTACAAAATTCCGTTCAAAGGATCGCTCCTCCGGTTCTACCGTGCGCTGAGGAGGATCAATCCGTCTCCGTACATGTACTACCTCAAGTTCGGCGACAGGGAAATCGTCGGGTCCAGCCCGGAGATGCTGGCCCGGAAAATCGGTCGCAATTCTGAGAGCTTCCCTATCGCGGGTACGCGACCGTTCACCGGGGATTCTGCGCGAAACAAAGCACTGGCGGCAGAACTGCTTCAGGACGAAAAGGAACGAGCGGAACACGTGATGCTCGTGGACTTGGCCCGGAATGATCTTGGTAGAGTCTGCGATTACGGGACCGTCAAAGTTCCCGAGTTTATGAGAGTTCAGGGCTACAGCCATGTCCAACACATTGTTTCCCGAGTCACGGGACAACTGAGAAAGAGCACAACTAGCTTCGACTTGTTCAGGGCCGTTTTTCCTGCTGGGACGGTTTCAGGAGCCCCGAAAGTTCGAGCGATGCAGATCATCGAGGAACTGGAACCCACTGTTAGGGGTCCTTACGCAGGAGCGGTAGGCTACTTCTCTGCGAATGGAAGCGCTGATTTTGCGATAACAATCAGGACCCTTTGCGCCCAGGAGGGCTTCTGCTATCTCCAGTCGGGCGCAGGAATAGTTGCCGATTCTGTCTCTGACAGGGAATGGATCGAGTCGGAGAGGAAGACGGCTGCATTGTTCACGGCTATGGATCAAGCCCAGGAGGAAGACCGGTGAAGGTTCTGATCCTCGACAACTACGACAGCTTCGTCTACAACCTGGCCCAGTACGTTGGTGAGATCGCAGACAAGGTTGTCGTGAAACGGAACGATGAGATTGATGTCGCAGGCGTCAAGGAACTCTCACCTGACAGGATCATAATCTCCCCCGGCCCCGGCACTCCCAGCAATACCCGGTACTTTGGGACGTGCACGGCTATCCTCCGAGAAGTGAGCAACGAAACCCCGACTCTCGGCGTCTGCTTGGGACATCAAGGGATTGTCCACGCGTTCGGTGGCAGGATAATTCGAGCAAAGAGACTCCGCCACGGCAAGACCAGCCCAATTAGACACGATGGAAAAGGGGTCCTCCGTGGAGTAAAGAGTCCTTTCGAGGCTACGAGATATCATTCGCTTGTCGCGGAAAAAAAGAGCCTGCCGAAGAGCCTCGATGTGACTGCCCAGTCTATCGATGACAATGAGATAATGGGCGTCCGCCATCGAGAATTTCCAATTGAAGGTGTTCAGTTCCATCCAGAGTCTATCCTTACGGTGCC
>VBBV01000195.1 GCA_005883695.1 Candidatus Bathyarchaeota archaeon
TTGAACGTGCTGGTTAGCGAGACCGAGATGGAAGATCCGGTAGCACCAGAGTTAAAGTTCACGGGAGTGCTGGCTGAGATAGTGAAGTTGCCAACGTGAACCGTCCCCGGCACCGTGTGAGTCGCTGTTCCAGGGGAACCGTTACCGGAGACATTGATACCGTAGGTGGCTGCAGTGGTCGAGGATAAAGAGCATGATGATGCTACGGTAGCGTTCGCGGTGATCGCGACAGCCGTACCTGGACAGGTTATGGTGAGACCTGCACCAGAACTACCCGTCAGAGTTATGCTTCCAGCGAAGTTGAACGTACTGGTTAGAGAGACGGAGATTGAGCCTGCAGCCCCAGAGTTGAAGTTCACAGGGCTACCGACGGAGATCGTAAAGTCGCCTACATGGGAGACGAAGCTTGCACTGTGCGTGTGACCTCCACCCGTACCAGTTACGGTAACCAGGTAGGTTCCAGGTGTCGAAGAGGACGGAGCGCATGTCCCGGTGACGGCGCCCGAGACCACTGTCAAACTGGCCGGACAATTAGCGGCAAGACCAGTAGAAGGTGAAACAACCGTGGTAAGACTAACTGCACCGGTGAAACCTGCTGACGGAGTAATCGTGATCGTCGAAGTTCCAGTCGCACCCGTGTTAAAGTCCGCGGGCGAGCTGGCTGTGATCGTAAAGTCTCCACCACCGAAAGTGAATACGGCCGTAGCCTGATGAGACGCAGTACCAGGAGAGCCGGTACCTGTGATGGTTACAGAGAAGGTGCCCGCGGTAGGCGATGTGCAGGAGAGACTGGAAGTGCCCGTGCCGTTAGCAGTCAACGATACAGGCGTTACGGTAAACGCGTTACAGGTCAAACCGGAAGGAAGAGGAGTATCGGAGAGAGCAACAGAACCGACAAAGTTCTGGGTACTTGTCAGAGTAACCGTGGAGGAGATCGATGATCCCGCAGTGCCACTTGGAGAGGTCGCACTGATCGAAAAGTCGCCAACATGAACAGTCACAGCAGCGGCGTGAGTATGACCACCACCACTACCAGTGATAGTAACACGGTACACGCCAGGTGTTGTAGAAGTGAAAGTACACGAGGCTGTCGCCGGTGAGGGAGGAAGAGTAACACTCGCAGGACAAGTGGTAGTCAGACCCGCAGGGCTCGTCGGCGTCAACGTAACAGTCCCAGTGAACGATCCTACCGCGGTAACGGTTACGGTAGTAGCCGCGCCCGTAGCCCCGGTGTTAAAGTTCACAGGACTGGTCGCAGAAATACTAAAGTCTGAAACGCCGGAAGGTGAGACGACAGCAGCAACATTAGTGGCCCTCGACGCCGTGCCAACAGTCCCAGTTATCTTCACAGTGTAGGTATTCGGCAGGGTGCACTTGAGTGGGGTACCGGAACAAGTCACCGTCACGTTCATCGTAGCACTGATCGTTCCACCTGCAGGAACTTTGAGGATAACGGACGCAGCCGTGAGGGTGGCGTTTGTGAACTGCACCCTAAGCGGATTAGTCGTAGAAGGCGAGACGCTCGAGGAGAGAGTCACACTACTCGCGACACCCGCCTGACTGTTCAGAGTAATAGTAGAAGTCGCAAACGAGGTAGTGCTATTAGTCAGACTCAGAGAACCCTGATAGAATAAGCGTTGACCGCGGTGGTCGCAGTCGAAGAGACAGTCAAGGTGGCCGTGACCGTGCCGCCTGATGGCACCGTAACTACGACGGTGCTTCCGGTCGAGGTCCCGTTACTCAACGTTATCGTAGGACCATTCGCAAGACTCGGAATGATGGTAAAGGAAAGGGTGACCTTCCCAGTGAACGTGTTAATGCTAGAGAGAGTAAGAGTTGTAGAGTTAGACGAGCCTAACGGATTCACCAACGAGGCCGGACTCGCAACGATGCCGAAGTCAGGCACGGTAACCGTGACGTTGAGATCCGTCGCGTGAATCAGGGTTATGCCTGAAACACCGGTCGCGTTCAGGATCAAATCATAAGCTCCGCCAGCAGTCGTCGACGTGGGGGAGATAGTAGCGGCTACAAACTTGGTCCCGCCTGACGTTAGAGTAACACTCGTAGCGTTCAACGTTACCGGGAGACCCGCCGGAATGGAGGCAGGTGGATTAGTCAGCGTCACTGCCCCAGTAAATCCATTCAGGCTAGTAATGCTGACAGTGGCCGCACCACTGTGACCTTGAGGAATAGTCTGGGAAAAAGGAGAAGCAGAAACCGTAAAAGTTGGTTGCGCCGTTCCAATCAAGCCATCAACATCAACATGGGGAACGAGGATTGGAGGTTTGTCGATCTGGACGTTATAGAGATCTACAACCGTCCCCGTTGCAGTTGGGCTCCTGATGCCGGTGAATGTAATGTTGAAGAGCTCACCGTGATCCGAGGTTGTGAAACATCCCAGACAGAACACCTCATTGTGAGCTATACCCGCACCGTCAAGGCCGGCCACGCATCCGGTTCCGACGAAATGCTGGTAATGGTGATCGCTGCTGTGTTCACCTTGACCAGTATGTTGTAGCCGTTAAACGCCGGCATGCCAGTAACGTTCACCGTCATGAAGAATGACACACCGACGGCAGGCTGGACATGCGTTGCAGGTGCAATGAAGACGGTTGGGGTCCCGGCCGCGCGCGTTGCGGGAGGAGTTAATGCTAATGCGATGATTATCGCGGCGAGGAGGAGGATAGATGAGGCGCGAACTCTAGAATTCCTACTTGTCCTATGCACTTGAACGACCTAGTTTCAGCCCAAGCCGACCCTCCGTAATAAAAGGTTGCTATGCTCCGTCCATCGCCGGATTGAGCCCGGAATACCGCGATATTCCCGGCTTCCACACGATCACATCCGCCTGCTAGAGATTCATTCTTACTGAACTCTAACAAAATTTAAGGCCGCAGAACCACCCCATCGAACCCGCGAAATAGGCAAGACCTGTGCCACGATGCACGGCACCGAGTGCAAATTCTTCGACAGAACAAACGGACGCGAACAAGAATGTTGGACAGCTGAATCCTCCGACCATAAATCGAAAAATCCAGGCAAAGCAGGATATCCGACTCGCGTCCTGCGGTTCTCTTCGTGCGAGAAAAAAGAAAAGCTGAGATCACGGAATGTTCTGAGAACGCACGATTTTTCCGAGCCCACAAGCCGGAACCGGTCAGAACTGCTGGAGGGCGAAACGGCTGTCTCTAAGTGTGCGTCTGGGAAAAGTGGAGGGAACGAGTCAGATGAACAGTGGCTGTTCCTAGCCTCCGAATGCGTCAAAGGAAAAGATTGGCGATTTTGTGTCCACGATGGAACTGCCCATGAGCTTTTCGAAAGTCGTCGTGACGGTTGCAACGCCGGTTCGAAACCAACCCCATCTAGCTTCCTTAGAAAAAATGAAAAATCGATACAAATCCTGTGGTCACACCCTCAAGATATAGGGACCGAACAGTGAACCGAGAAATCGGATCACTGACTTTTGTAGAGAGTCATATAGGCTAGACCTTCTAGATATAGCATAGTAGAAGAAGAGTAGA
>VBBV01000112.1 GCA_005883695.1 Candidatus Bathyarchaeota archaeon
GACTTCTTTCTTGGCCTCGGTGATCTCAGCTATGATCCGACGGTGACCGGTGACATCTGGTGTAGCCAGTTCAAATCCTACTACAACGGTATCCAGATCATTCCAGGAGACCACGATACCGGGGGTCACCTGCCTAGTTTCGGGGAGACGCACAGCTACGAGAGATATGTTAGTGGTTGTTCGCTGACCCTAGGTGTTACGCCTGTCTGCGGGCCCGTGGCGGGGGACTGCTATGGCAAGGAGTACTATTTCGATTATCCAGCTGCCAACCCTATCGCACGCTTCATCTTCGCTTCACCCAAAATCTACAACATGACCGGGGTATGCACTTCGTCCCCGAATTGCAGCTCGCAAACTGGCCAGCCATGTACTAACCAATATGGTTGTTGGCAGTACGAGGCTAATGATATCCACTTCAACTGGACCGCGAACGCGATAGACGACGCTCATGCCAAGGGGATACAGTGGGTTATCGTGGCCACGCACAAGGTCTGCCTGAGTTCCGCAGACGCTACCTGTTCTATGGGATTGTCTTTTTTCAACATGCTGATCCGGAAGAAAGTTGATCTGATCATCCAAGCGCATGACAACGCATATGAGCGGAGCAAGCAGATCGCTCTAAACCCCTACTCGTGCCCGAGCTTTCCAACGAACGGCGAAGGGTTTCCCGTATTCAACTACAGCGGAGAACCGCTGTACAACTCTGGATGCGTCGTGGACCAGGGCCTCGGCAACTATACTAGGGGCGCGGGGACCGTGGTAGTGGCCCAGGGAGCTTGGGTAAACGATCTTTACAGTGTTAACCAGTCAGCGACGCATCCCGCAGATGTCGCGGAGGCGCCGTATTTTGCCAGGCTAATGGGAAAGAATACTCCTGGTGCGGGGCTGGGCTTTGTGAAGTATACAGTCTCGGCTAGTAGTATCGATGTGCAGACGTATTTCACGCAAATTGTCGCGGGCAACGCGTTTTCTGACAAGTTCAGTATCGGAACTGGCTTGTACCCTGTTGCGTCGTGGTCGCCTCAAAGCCCAGCGGTCGGGCAGCAGGTAACTTTCACCGCGACTGCGACTGGCGGTGTGGGCCCGTACTCTTTCATGTGGGATTTTGGAGATGGGGACACAGCGTTAGGGACACAGGTAAGCCATGTCTACGTTTCAGAACGAGCGTTCAATGTCACTTTGACCGCGACCGACTCTAGCAACAAGGTCGCCTCGTCGCGCAGGATTATCGGCGTTGGTTCGTGGAACGGGGCGGTTGCTTGCAACCCATTCCAGACAACGATAGAGAACGTCATCGGAAAGATATCGATTAATAGAGTGCAGGGCGACTCTTCGACCGCCGGTGCGGATTATAGCGGGGGAGGGTTCGAGCTTGCGGGAAGCCAACCCTACGGGGCTAGCCCACCTTCTTGGCCCTTTATCAAAAGGGTCTTACAGCCGCTGTGCATTGTCAACGGGATATCGAGTTTTGTCGAGCTTCACAACGTGACCTTGACCGTTGCGCCTTCCGTGGCGACATTTGATTGTAGGACAGCGTACGACCAGTCTAACGGTGCCGGCGTGTTTCCGAACAAGAAGAACTGTGATGTCGTCTTCAGCGTCGGGAACGCGTCGGCCACATCTTGCCCGGCTTGCTATATGCACCGGATTTACGGGGAGATTGACGGTGACTGGAACGCGTCCGGGACAGCTCCAACCGCTCCCCCTGGCTCGGGGCAGATGGTTGATGTTCAAGGCTTCGTCTTCTGGGACCCGGATCCAACCGCGTTCAACGCCCCGACTCATAACTGGTCTGGCTGGGAGCTGCACCCATTCACGGCTTGGAGGGTCTCGCGGGCACCGCTTGCCGCAACGGTTACCGTGAGTCCATCATCTCCCTCAACTGGCCAGCAGGTCTCTTTCACCGCATCGGTGTCCGGTGGAACGGGTCCCTACTCGCTGGTCTGGGATTTCGGTGACGGGACAGTCACGACAGGTACGTCGGCGAGCCATGTGTACCGTGCAGGCGGGAGTATTATTGCGCATGTCGCCGTTACGGATTCGTTCGGAGCTAACGGGGTAGCATCGAAATCGATCGTCATACGGGACCCGATCGGTGTGGTCTTGTCCGCGTATCCCACAATCGGAGTGGCTGGACAGCCGGTAGCGTTCAGAGCAACGGTGACTGGTGGGACCACACCCTACTCGTTTTCTTGGAATTTTGGGGATGGGATAGGTAGCGTTTCGAATCCTGCGAGCCATGTCTTCTTGTCGAACGGGACGCGTACAGTGGCTTTGACGGTGACTGATTCCTCTTCTCTTTCGTCTACCGCAACTCTAGTCTACGAGGTCGGGTTTGTCTTCGCCTGGAAGACGATCAACCAAGACCCAGGCCTGGCCGTGTCGACGCCGACTGTCTGTAACGATCAGAGCAGCTCGTCGTCTTTCATGATGTGGCATCCCAGCGTTTTCAACCTCACCAATATTGCGAACAACTGTGCGTCTATCTCTGGAGGCGTCTTCCACGCCCGGCAAGACAACGTCGCCTCGCCGGGCTGGGCATTGTTGGATGATGCAGTGATCCAACAGGGAGGCTTCACCTGGCAGGGAGAGTGCGGACACATTGACGGCACGACTCCGAACTGGGCGTGCCCGAGGAACACGTACGGGCTCGCATACCCGTACATTACCGACTACGATGCTAGCTTGACGGTCGGGAATGTTGCGCTGAACAGCCGTAACGGTATCGGAGAGTACAACATCTTCATCGGTTTCTACTACTGGCTTCCCGCGAACGTAACCTGTAACGGGGTTGCAAAGAGCCAGGGATGGCTCGAATTCCAGGTCCGCCTAGCCATGTACCGGACCGGAGCTAACAAGCCAGTCGGGACGACGGAGGTCTTCGACCCTGGAGACGATTGCGGTTACGGGTACACGGCAGCAACGCTCTCACCCGGAGGGTCCGTGTCGCTGAACAACTTCGACCTGAGAAGCTTCTACCAGGGAGGATTATCCACACTAGGGCTGCCATCAAACACCAAGGCTATTCTTGCCGGAATAGAGATAGGAACAGAAGGATGGGGCGTCACCCTCCCAACAGACTTTTCCGGAATAACAATCCAGGCCTTCGAGCCCAACTCGCTAGGGGCTGATGTGGACTTTGACGGGTCCGTTACTAATAGCGACGTGGCGTTGGTGCAGTCTTTTGTCGGCGCGTGCCCGACTTCGACGTATGGAACGTACCAGTGGCGAGTCAATTCCAACGCGACCAACCCGTGCATAGACGCGAACGATGTCGCATTAGTACAATCCTTCAACACAACAACGATACCAGGCAGATTCACGGGATCGCTGGTTGCGGTTGTTGTTGGAACGGACGGGCAATTGTACTCGTCCAGGCTCACGAGTTCTTGGAGCAGTTGGGTTCCTTTAGGGCGCTCTAGCCCGTCTCCACCAACAATCTGCCCCTCAACAGGAGGAAGAGTTGATCTTGTGGTGAGAGGAATGGACAATATGATCTACCATCAGAGCTTTCTCAACAACGCTTGGTCTGGGGTGTGGGATACTGATGGTGGAGCGACCCTGGATCGGCCCGCTTGCGTGGTAACTAATGGCGTTCTTAATATCGTGGTGAGGGGCACTGACGACGGCACGTGGTACAATAACATGACCTTGTCCACGGGAGCGTGGTCTGGCTGGTCGCGGTTGGGGCAGGGTGCGACTCTCTCATCGCCTTCTTTGGTCACGGACTCGTCTGGGACCATGTACCTTGTTGTGCGAGGCACTGATAATGGAGTATGGCATAATTCCAAACCGTCGGGTGGATCTTGGACCGGTTGGGAGACCCTCGGCGGGGCGACGTTCAACTCAACTGCGATCGCGGCCGATAGCAATTTCCTGGATGTGGTAGTCCGGGGAACAGATAATGGGATATGGCTCGACTCCCTCTCTTTATCTTCACACTCTTGGTCTGGCTGGTCCTTGGTGGGTGGCGCTACGCTTTCCACCCCCTCACTTGCAATAGACTCGGCAGGAACGCTACACTTAGTGGTGAGAGGGACAGACAACGGGGTTTGGCACAATAGTAAGTCCTTAAGCGGCTCATGGACAGGCTGGGATAGCCCTGGAGGGACAACTCTTGCCCAAGTTTCATTCGCCGTTCTAGGCACAAATCTCTATGTCGCCGTCCAAGGAACCGACAGTGCCCCTTGGGTGAACTCTAAGCCACTGGCCTCGGGGCTTTGGGCTCCTTGGACCAGCCTCGCGGGAGGATTATCTTTAGCTCCTGCACTGGTTTCCACGATGGCATGAACAGGTTTTAGCAGTCACCAATAGTGGAATCCCAGCCTGACGAAGAACGGTCGAAGACGCGTTCTTCCCTTCAAGGTAATCTTGACTTGGCAACGCCAGCGAGACCGGAGTTCCAGAAGTATACCGGCCTTTGATGATGCTGCAGAGAAAAACTGGAAAAGGCGTCGTTCCAATCCACATCGTCGGAGAGTAGGAGACCTCCGGGCGGCAAGTGCGGCCAGACAGTGTCGTATTCGAACATCATTGTGTCAAAGGTGTGTTCGCTATCGTGGAGAAACAAAGCGATCTGATCTAGATTGCCCAGAAGGCTAGGTAGTATTTTGCGCGTGTCTCCTAGGTGAAGATGCCAGCGAGCACTTAGTTCCTCGGGTACGAGAAACCCTGGGGCCCGGTTCTTGGGAAGAATTGCAACCGGATCCAGTCCAAGCGAAGGAAAGTAGGTCTTCTCGTAATCTGGGAGGTCGATAGAGTGGAGTTCTCCTTGTCCATTCCTGTCAAGTGCGGCCAGAATGCATGTAGTTGAGAGTCCCGCGGCAACCCCTGTCTCAACTACCAGCGAAGGTTTCATGATCCGAACTGCGACGTATAGAATCTCGCCTGATCGCACCCATCCAAGGTATGGGACACTATCCGCACGTGCAAGTGCCTGTTGAAGTACATTTCCTGCATCAACGAATTCCTGATGAATGCTCGGTACGCTGATTTCCGTAAGGCGACTGAGACAATGTCTCAAAAGCCCCTCCTTTCCCTTAATCAGGTAAGTGGGTGCAAGCATGGGATCCTTCATTAGTAGTCGCACGTAATCTCTCCACTTTGAGATTGAGAGTTTGGAAGCCACGTATAATCACATTCCACTCGTCAACTAGACCCTAGAAGTAGAAATGCCCGTTGGCTTCTTTGTCGCACTTTCAACTCCGTTACCATGTAGCAAGGATTTCCAGCGTTCGAATTCGACCCCGAAGATGCGGTTCCAGTCGAAGTTTTTCGCGTACGATACAGCGGCCTTGCTGGCTTTGAAGTAGACTCCGGGATCTCGAAGACGAGAGATGGCTGAAGCCAACTCATTGATATTATCTGCGATCAACCCGCATCGATGTTCGACCAGCTCGTCTGCCATCGGAACGTAGGACCTTGTAATGACCGGGAGCCCGGCTGCCAATGCCTCGATAATCTTCAACGGACTCGCCCAAGGAGCATGTGAGTCACGATGGTAAAGTGCTAAGGCAATGTCTCCTTGGCATAGAGCTTCGGGTATTCTTGACTGAGGTACGAGCCCCAGAACTTGGACTTTGGACAAGTTTTCTCGTGCGATAATCTGAGTTAATTCCTTAATGTCAGGGCCGGTTCCAAAGACTACATACCTGAGAGAGTCGTCATCTCTCAAAAGTGAGAGAGGATCGAACACGCCTCGATTGCGCGCGACATATCCGAAGTAGATCAGAGTGCGAATTTGGCTCGAAGGAGTTCGTAGAGTACGTGAGGCTTCATAGCTCGAGTAATCTATCCCGTTTGGTAGTAAGATGATGGGTTTTCGGGTTTGGCTCCGGCGAACCTCTAACAACACTCTCGAGACCGAACTGATGATATCGGCCTGGGACACAATGAATCGCTCCAACCATCTTGTCGCAATTCTGCCTATGCGGGATCTGGCAAACGAGGCTCGAAAGTCTATGTCATCATACGCGAGAACTCGTGTCCTTCCAGTTATTCTGAGCGCAAGTGCCGGGAGAGCTCCGAAATGGGAGTCTACGAGGCATATGTCCCATCGGGTTCTTCGTCTCAATAGTTCGCAGGTTCTTCGGCTTGCTGAGAGAAGCTGGAATATCCCAGGCCATTCAGTCGAGGCATAGTTGAGTAGAATCGTTTGGGTTTCACAGTTGGCTTTGTCTCGATAGAAACTCGCTCGGGCAAATTCGCGTTGGGATAGCGGACCAAGCTGAGTGTTCAATAATAAGATGTTCAGGGGCGATATCAGCTCAAGCAGGAGAGCGTCACTTTGGCGATTGTCACGAAGGAATACTCACCCCCAACAAGCACCAAACGTAAACTAGTAGCATTTTGGGGGGATGCCAATCCTTGGACTCTGCCTATGTTCAGACCTTGGCGGATGTCTATGTAATTGGTGGATATGATTTGACCTGTGCTATTGACAAATTCTATTCGAAATGCCTTAATGTTGCCACTCAACTGCGGCACTAGGACGCTTGCTGTATTGACACATGATGCGTTGTGATAGAGAGGAGGTGACGCAACGAAGACATAGGATTGTTGCGCGCCTACCTGTAACGTTCCGTTCGAGCCAAATGTTCCTTGATATGCCATCCACCCTTGGTAAGGAGGCCCAGCGTTCCAGTCTGATTGTAGGCTGCCGAGGGTGCGAGTGGAATAAAGTCGTGCGAGGGAGAGTCCTTGGTAAGAAACGTCTAGAGTGGCGGAACTATTACGCAGCGCCACGATGAGTGAGTCGCTTGGAAAGACTTGCTGTTCGAATGACTGAACCACGATTGCCGAGATGTTGTAGTAAAGGAAGAAAGCGATAGGGTTTGATACATAGAACGGGTAGAATTCGTTGGTGCCAACGACTTGGTACTCTGGAAGGAGGTACTTGAGGAGTTGGGGCTGGCCGAATACGAGAATCGTAGACCCGGCCATGTAGTTTTCACTGATGTACCGAGCAACGACTGGAAGAGCTTCCTCGCCGCTAATCTGAACAATTCTTGATGCTCCTTCTATTCCCCCGATGGCGGGTGAGTAGTACAGCCCGGGAGCATTCAGATTGAAAGCCAAGGGAAGCATGGCGGGAATCACGAGAATTGCAACAAGGGCCCATCCAACAAGTTTCCCTGGCTGAATAAGGAGGATTTTCGCCGACATTGCGTTTCGAATATGGCCCTTCAATCTTGAGAGCCTCCGAATTGTCCAGTCTACTGTCTTCCAAACGCCGAGACTCGAAAAGAGTGAAAGCACGGGTGCGGCATAGAGTAGATAGTGCGGGTATATTGGCCGACTGAGTAGTAGGATAGCGAACACGGAGAGAGCCCAGAAGCCAGCAAGGCTCTTACCTAGAGAGGGCGTCTGAAGTCGTGGTCGAACCAGTGATTGCAGGAGATAGATTCCACCAAAAGCGCCAAAGACGATCTCCCACGGGTCTTCTCGTATGAGCGTCAGAACGACCAGAGAGCTTACAGGGTTCTGGAAGTAAGGCCCCGACAAAAGTACTATGCCGGACGGGGCTTGGCCCGCGAGGTAGGTTCTTTGATAGAGAAGCTGGAATCTCTCGATCGTCACTGGACCTAACCAAGGAAAGGCGGCCAGGAACAGGGCTGAGGAAAGGGCCAACGTTAGAACGATTCTCTGCCAGGGAAGGTACGCCAGCATCTGAAGCCCGCCCTTGAGCCCCGATTTTGCTGCTTTTGGTAGTAGCCCCCATCTCACGTTTCCGAGGAGTATCGTCGGGACGATGGAAACAGCGAGGAGTTTGGAAGAAAGCGCAAGGGCCATAGAAAGCGCCGCCAGAATGAGGGTCCTTCTTGAGATAGTACAATTGTGTTGAATCAGAAAGAGTGTAATTGAGACAAAGAAGACTGCAAGAGCGTCTTCATACAGGACACGGCCGGACAGGACTGACACCGGGTCAATCGCAAACAACAACCCAGCCACTATCCCGGTTCGCTGGTCGAATATGTCTCTGCCAATCCAGTAAACAATAACCGACGTTAGGGACGACGCAATAGTGACGGGGATTCTTGCAGCAACAATCGGGTTTAGGGTTGGCCCGGAGAGGATGGCGAGTGCGGCAAAGAGAGGAGTCAGAGGACTAAGACTTCCGAACTGAAAAGACCAATTGAAGAGTCCTAGGAAGTCTCCTGTCCGAAGATATCTTGCGTAGATATTGGCAGTGTCGAAATATCCCCATGCTGTGTAGCCGTACCCCGTGTAGCCAGCTCCAACCTCATCATTGTACACATAGGGAGTACTTGGAAGAGTCCTAACCAGTAGTGCTATACCAAGCAGCGCAAGCGAGACTAGGGTCGCGGGTGATTTCCAGGCGGCTTGTGTCTTCCGAATGAGCGTTTTCAAGCTGGACTAAGCAGCCTCAGCCACATCACAGAGCATTCTCATATATTTCGGAAACAGTTTTTTTGAGTCTAGGTACTCATGGGCAGCGTCACGGGCTCTGATACTCACATCTCTCAGAACTTCGGGACTTGTGCGCCAGAGACTAACGCACCGTTCTAGAATAGCTGCGACTCCAACGGGAGTAAGTTCCCGTATCAAAAAGCCCGTTTTTCCATCTCGGATCAACTCTGTGCAGCCCGGATTCATCGTAGCCACGACTGGCAAACCAGAGAGCATCGCTTCACCCGCAACGATTCCAAAAGATTCACTTCTCGATGGCATTATCAGAAGGTCCGCTTCGCGCAACAGGGAAATCTTCTCTTCGTCGGACGGAATCGTGTAACGGACCCAGTCTGATTCTTCGGCGAGGATTCCCACCTGTTCCCGCAGGGGACCATCTCCAGCAAATGTCATGCGCAGTAGGTAAGGCGTCTCGTCCAAACGTAGAATTCGAAGAGCCTCAACAAGAATATCCACTCCCTTCTGGATGTCCAATCTGCCGAGGAATAACACATTGCAGACATCTCCACTCACTTTTTTTTCTATGGGACTATAGAGCTTAGAGTTTAGGGGTATCGGAAGCGTATAGACTCGCCTTTTCGTTTTGTTTCTCAAGAAAGCCTCATCGTGGGCGTTAAGCGCGTGGAACGCTTGGAAGTTGCGCCAAAACGTATTCACGGCGAGCTTTACCCAGGTATCGTGAAGCACCTTGTTTTGGTGAAGAACGGAATGGTGAGCACTTACGACGGGGGGCGAACGGCTCAGACGTGTTGCCGCGAGACAGAGGAAATCTTGCAGAGCGTAGGCGTTGTTAAAGTAGACCACATCGCAATCACGCAGGACTTTTCTGATTGGGATAGGTCCACGCGTCGGCAACGGCGAAGCCATCGCTAGTTGTAGAGCACCCATCGTGGGAAGAATCCTGTAAGTCACTTGATCTCGCGCAAGGTTTTCTATAAGAGACATGACTGACATTCGCGAATCGTTTCTCGCAAGCCAGTCCAGTGTGACAATTATGACCCCGTGACCTTGTCCGCGGAGATACTGTGCAAAGTTGATGCAAAATCGCTCAAAGCCTCCTCCAAAGTCCAACCGCAGAGGCGAGAATATTCCTATCTTCAATTCGTCCACGACATCTAGGCTACTAGTCATTGCCTCTATACTCGTCAAGATGAAGCCTCGCGTGACGAGTGTATTGATTCTCCATAGCCCAGCGCTGCAGTTGTTCCGAAATCGACTTGTGAATTGTGACGTTGCTGGCAACGGCCCAAATCGCTTCGGCCAGGGCGGGTGGGTCGTTGGGGGGAACTAGTCTAAGAGGCACAGTGGTTCCGGGAGGCAGAAAGACTGGGTCATATGTCGTTACAATCGGAACCCCGTAGCCAGCCAGCCTGCAAATTAGGCTACTTGGCCCTACACGATACGCGGATGGCAATACTATAACATCTGAGTCTCTCGCCTCTTGTTCGATGACGTTCCCGTCGACTCCGTTTGTCACGAACTCCACAAGACCGTCCAACGTGCTTTGAGTTACGAGTCCTGTAAGTCTTCGGAGAAGGTTCCTGTCTTCCTTAGTAAGTGTCTGTCCGACGAAACGGAGTCTTATGCTTTCGTGTGATGGTAGTAGCTGAAATGCGTTCAAGAGTGTGTCGATTCCCTTTCTGGGCGAAATGAAGCCAGGACATAGAATGACGATGCTTCGATTCACTTTGCTTCTGTTTTGCTCTGATCTTCGACTAGTTTCAAAGGTCGGTTCCTTGAATGGGAGTATCCACTCCTCAAGGCGTTGATTTTCTACCCTGAAGACGCTACTTACTATGTTCGCAATGCGGCGGTCAGTTGTATGTGTCAGTAATATGATTCGGTCGAACAAATGACAGAAGACCCGTAGGAAGACTTGAAAACAGAGGAAGATGATCTTAGCAGATGGTGCGTTGAGACGGTATTTTTGTCGTAGCCTAATTCCGAGTCCTTCGGGGAACCAGATAGTGTGCAATGTGATGGCTGTCTTTGCATGTCTTCGTAGACCGGCGAACAGTAGTAGCAATGGTTCTCCTAGAACTCCGCCATACTTGCCATAAGGACCATACTGTAGGTGGACCCAGTCAAACTTCTGTCGGACGAGAAACGAACGGATTCGAAGTAGCGAAGCCAGGGAATTGGGCTTCCAAGTCCGAATTATGCGTAAGTGTTGTCCGATGTACTCTGAATTGTAAGAGACTGAATTATCTACTTGAGAAATCACTGTTATTTCGACTCTAGGGTCTGTCGTTATGAGAGTCTTGACCAAGAGGGCTAGGTAGTCAGCCACACCTTCCTTCTCTGGAGGATACGGGGAGATGAAGCAGATTCGCAATGGCCGCTGGCTAGGAGCCAACAATCTACACCTCAATCGCATTTTCAGGTATCAGGGCTTCGGTATGAGGTGAGATGTCGAGTCTCCTCGGCTGTTAGTTGTATTGGTAAATAGCCATATTTCCATCAACTGTAAGCGGGCTAAAGCCACTGGGTACGTCGCGCTGGCCGTACCATCCTGACCCGTTTACCCACCATATCATTAGTATCTTGGAGTATCCGGCCGATCTTGCCATTTGCACTCCGAGAATAGGGCTAGCATGGCCGTAATTGACTACACGGTCAGAATAGCCTGGCAAGTACTCTCTTGCCCAACCGTAGATTCCTTCGTGCGTGATCAGAACGCTACTGTCCTGCATGTCTAGGGCCGCTTGGTTCAACAAATATCTTAGGCTTGGCATGTCCGATGAGGGAATCGAGTTTTGGATCATCGATGTAGGCATGAGAGTTGGGAAGAGGGTGTAGTAGGTCATAGCCTGTTGAGCAGGAACTAGAATGTACAGGCTTCCAAGAATTATGAGAAAGAGAGAGAGAGATGGAATCGCTAACTTCCGGATTCGTCCAATCAAGGTCTGAGGCAGCCCTCTGGGTGTCATTAAGACTGAAAGTCCCGCGGTTGAATAAGTGCAAAATGGCAGGTCGAGTAGGAGAACCCATCTGCCGCTTGGGGCATTCGGACCGAGAAATGGGAACAGCACACTGACGGCTCCTATGAGACAAACGATTGACCAATTTCTCAGGTCCGAGTTTGGAGTCCTTCTCCATCCAATGAAGATAAGGGGTGCTAGCAGGACGTAAGCATACGCTAGAAAGCCAATGTTCCATGTTATGGTTTCTGTGCTCGGGAGTGGGGGGTGTTCTGAAACGAGTCCAACATTAGGGAGCGCTATGCCAGTGTAGAGAATGAGCGCGAAAGCGATTGCTCCGGGCCCAAACACCTCGCCGGTTCTTGTGACCGCTTGTCGATTCCACTTGGCACATGGCAACAGTGCCCGTGCGATTGTGAGGGAAAGGGCTATCGCGCCTATGAACTGATCAGATAATACGGCAAGAGTCACCAGAACCGACCGGAGAACTGTTTCTCTATTACCACGTGATTCATGAGGCAGAGAAAGGCTCAGTAGAACGAAAACTAAACCGAGCATCGTACGATAAAGGTCCCAGCCGATCCTCAACGTGATAAAATAGACCGTTATTACCGCGATTCCGGCTAGGGACTTTCTTTGAGACCATTCCAACCTGAGCCGCGTGAATCTATACAGGGCCGACGCCATGCAACCGTAGAGAACAGGCCCCAGTATCTTGAATATCCAAACAGGGTCCGCCCCGAAAAGGTAGGCGGGGACGCTAATCATGTACATAAGCGGAGCAGTCCCGAGCATGTTCATCAGGCTGACTCTTCCTGCGGCCCAGTCGATCGTTGCTGGAACGTAGAATGTTATGGCATCGTACCCTATTGGGTAAGGCCCGACGATTATTTCTGGTATGGCTCTGACCGCAAGTGGTAGAAGAAAAGCTGCCAGAGCGAACTTGTTTCCGATCAATATCCGCGAGAGGCTGTTGGGCGGGAGTGTCTCGACTTGAGGCAGTGCCAATAGTTCAAGTCCATCCGAGAATGGCGAAGTACTTCTCGCTCACGGAATTGTCTCCACGGCGCATTCGATTCAAATCTTAATGAACGTTGGAAGGGACTGCTAGAGACAACGTTGCACAACAGACTCGAACATTGGGGACAATGTCGACCATGAATATTTTGAGTGAATATCACGAAGTGCACGCTGGGAAATTTCCTCTGCGAGTCTGCGATTGGCAATGAGTCGTATGATTCCGTTTGCGAGTTCTTCTTCAGAGCCTGGCTTGGCCAAGAGACCATTAAGCCCATTCGTAATCACATCTCTGATTCCGGTCGTGTCCGAGGCCACAATTGGTACGCCTACCGCCATGAATTCGAAGAGCTTTACCGGCAACGCCGCGTCTCCCGCCACCCTTCCTTTGAATGGGATCACCCCGACATCCGCTGTGCTGATCAGCTTGGGAACGTCCGAATGGGCAATAGGTCCAAACATCCTTACTTTGCTAGCCAGCCCTTTGTCGTAGATTGCTGCCAGCAACTCCTTCCTGAGCGATCCGTCTCCCACAACGAGAAATTCCACCCTCGGAAAGGACTTCAGCACAATTGGAGCGGAATCTATCATCGTGTCAATTCCCGCCCAGCGTTCAAAGCGGCCTACGTACATGACTCTCGGATTTGATTCCAACTTCGGAAAATGGCCGTTTCTAAAGCTCGATTCATCCACACCGTTAGGAACAAGTGTCACATGCTTCGCTCCTGCTCGTTGAGCAAACTCTTCGATAGGCGTGGAAGCTACAACTACCTGATCTGCCACACTAATCAGGTATCGCTCGGCGAACTGAACGGCCCTCAATCCGAATCGGCTTTCCTCAACTCCTAGCGTTTCTCCCACCAAAGAGGCCCAAAGATCGGGGCAGTCTAACACGATCTTTCGCCGAGTAATCCTCGCTGCCAAGAATCCAACTAGTCCACAAACAAATGAAGGATGGGCCAAAACGATTACTTGCGGTCGATTTACAATTATTGCCCGAACTGCTTGCAACAATAGGACAAGAAGAGTCGGTATGATTGCTAAGATTTTTTTGCCGTGCCATCCTAGAGCTATTCCCTTGGGGAGCCCCAAGAAGTTTCCCGCGAGGCCTTCGCGCTCTTCCTTCCGTTTCTCGTAAGACATATCTCGAAATCCCAGTTCGCCAAGACCCGCAAGCGACCGAGGAGGGGGAGTTACTACAAAAGAAACCAAATGGCCCTTGGATGATAACTGCTTCGCTAATTCGAAGATTCTAAAGTCTGACCCCAAGTGAGGTGGAAAATATTCGGCGAACACCGAAATTCGAGTCAATTGACCACCATCGCCTTCCATCCGTCTCGTCGATTGCTCAGGGGAGCCGATATAGCAGCATTTCCACCAGGGTCGAGATAGGAAAGCACCCTATCGTCCCGCAAGATGTTGTCAACGCTAACCAAAACGTGTCCCGGTCCCTCGGGGGAAACATGTCTCTCACGTTTACCATTTCGGAGATATTTCATGCATAGCCTTGCTATACGTTCACCGGCGTGGCCGTCACCGTACGGATTCGGAAAACTGTCGTAATCTCCCGCCTTCCTGGCTTCGTAACGAGCAACCGCCTTCACAGCCAGCTCGGGATTCATGTCAGCTATCACGTTCAGTCCAAGCGAGATTCCTTCAGGTCTTTCGGTGCTGGGCCTGAGTGTTATGCAGGGGACTCGAAACGAGAATGCTTCTTCTTGGACTCCTCCAGAGTCTGTCATTACGCAAAATGCGCCCGACTCGAGGAGGAGGAAATCTGGGTAGGAGAGGGGCTCGGTAACTTTCACGTTTTGCATAGAGCTCAATTCTAACCACAGTTCATTCCTCATGAGAGCAAGCCTTGTTCTTGGATGGACGGGGAAAACTATTGTGTAGTCACTAAGCAGTCTCAGAGTCGCGATCAGATTGCGTAGCCTTTGATCGTCAGCGGTATTCTCTTGTCTGTGAACGGTCAGGAGAATGTAACGGTCTTCTGGTTTAAGGGCAAGTGTTTGTAGGATTCTGCTCTCTTCCTTCGCGGTTTCGAGGTGTTGCTGGCATGCATCCACTATAGGGTTCCCTGTGAGATGTACTCGCGAAGTAGGAATTCTTTCAAACGCAAGATTGGTGACCGCTCTTGTTGTTGGGGCGAAGCAAATATCGGCGCATCTGTCAGCTATTGTACGGTTGATTTCCTCGGGCATGTGGTATTCGAAGCATCTAAGACCGGCTTCGATATGCCCGTACCTGCGGCGCATTTTACTACAAGCCAGAGCGCTCGCTAGGACTGAATTAGTATCGCCCTCAGACAGAACTAGATCTGGAGGCTTCTCAGTGAAGCATTCTTCTAGCCCGTGCATCATCAAAGCAACTTGGGTCGTGGCCGAAATTGACCCGATTCCAAGGTTGATGTCTGGAGCAGGCAGGTTCAGCGCTCTAAAGAATGATCCCGAGAGATTGTCATCATAGTGCTGACCAGTGTGAATGAGTCGCAGATTTACTTCTCTTTTCCTCTCGAAGGCACGGATGACCGGGGCCATCTTAACTAGCTCAGGTCTCGTTCCAACTACGATTGCTATCTCTGCGATCAAAGCCGCTCCCCGAGAAGCAACATGAGTGAGTGAGAGTGGGTTCGTTTTTCAAATAGATTCTTGATGCTGTGGCATTCCAAATGTATCGCCTCGTTCTTCAGACTGTGATGAGTATTTTCGCAGGTCGTCTAATCTGTTTGGTTGACCCTGTCCCTTGTCCTGTCCTATGCTGCAAACTGCGGTATTAATCTATACTATGCAAGGTCTCTCTGATAAACCCGTAAATGCCCAGCATCAATATCATTATCCACGCATCGTGAGTAGCGGTTCATAGTGGTTGAAGGAGTCGTTTGTCGTTGCCAGGGCTTTCCTTGCTCAAATAACTCTGACGAAGCGGCCGAGTACTTGAGGAGCTTCGGGTTTGGTTAGGATTGAGAAATACGTTAAGCTTATTCTGTTTGCGAGTAAATGATCGATTCCTGCCCCGCTTCCGATGTGAAGTTTTCAAATTGCACTTGGGGGACAATTCTGTTTGGTACCAGGTTGGGCATTAAAGCTTTGATCGACAAATCTCATACACACCGAGCCCAATGTGTAGGCTACGGGCCACCGCCACGATCTCACACGAGGCTGATGCCGTAGCTCCCAGTGAGGCCCAGCTGGACCAGGTACTGGAATTTAGTGACCAAACAATGATCCATACTCCGTTGTCTGAGCCTGTAACTAATACGAAGAGGCTGGAACCTGTGTAGCGACAGTCGGCGTTGCAATTGTCTTTGTCCCGCCGGTACCCGTCCAGCCAATCCACGAACCCGCGACAGGCTTGGAATTGAGCCACGTTCCGCCGTTGTCTGTTCCTCTGACGACTAGGTGCAGTGTTCCTGCCGAGTCAATGGTTAGTGCTGGAGCCGAGAGAGTCGAACCACCGTCCACCAGCGACCATCCTGTCCAGGCTCCGCTGGACAAGGTCATTGTGTTGTACCAGACGCCGTTGTCAGTACCTTTGACTACGACATTGAGGACACCGTTGGCTTCTGCACACGCAGGCTGGTCGAGGGTCGCTCCTCCAGGGCTGTCCCACACACCGGACCAGCGACCGCCGGTGTAGACGGAGTGAAATATCACATTGTTCGTTCCTCTGATAACCACATCGAGTCTTCCACTGCCCGCGGCGCAGATCGCCGGTGAATACACGTGTAACTTGGCGAGGCTCCCGGTTCAGACATGGGAAGCTAACTTCACGTTTCGTTTCAAAATATTCAAACGAGCTCACCGAGCAAAGATATGGATTTTGGTTGCAAATCGGTTTCGTTAGATACTTGTTGATACATGACTAGAGGCATTCTTATATCGCCGGCGACAAATGGATTCTGCGTCGCTCTTGGATACTTATGGGTATCTGGGTATCCACCCGAAAAAAACCCGTTTTCACCTCGCGAACAACGAGAGACTAAGACGACTCTCTAAGATGCGAGTATTGCTGCTCTCTTGTTTGGCGATCCTCGCAATATTCCCTGCGCCTTTCTGGCAATTAGCCCCGATCAGCGTTCATGCCTCTCAGCAGCAGCCAAACTATCGAGATGACTCGGTAGCGAATGTCACCGGTACTCCGATGGACATTGCGTGGACCCCGGATGGGCGGATGCTCATACTGATGAGAAGTGGGAAACTCTTGATCCGCGCAAACGGTGTGATGCTTCCAACGCCGGCCATCGACCTCTCCCAGGTAACATGCACTAGCGGCGATGAGGGCATGGGCGGTGTGGCAGTCCATCCCAACTTCACACAGAACAACTACATCTATCTCTACTACACCTACCAGAAATCCGGAACCTGCACTACAGGCTCAGCGAACGCGCCCGTGAACCGTCTCTCAAGGTTCACATTGTCAAGTAATAACTCGATAAACCCGGCAAGCGGAGTTGTCCTCTTAGACTCGCCTCCCCTACCAACCTTCGACCATATGGGTGATGATCTACAGTTCGGCCCTGACAACAACCTCTACCTTGCTATTGGTGATGGTGGAAGCCCGTGCTGCACCTCCACCTTCAACTATCCTGAGGACCCGGGAGTTCTTCTTGGCAAGATCGTCCGATTGACAGACTCAGGAGGAATCCCATTGGACAATCCTTTCACGGGATCGAACAGTGCGCGCTGCAATCTAACGGGTGTTCCACCGGCGGGCTCTCCATCCGGAACCAGGTGCCAGGAGGTCTATGCGATGGGGCTTCGAAACCCGTTCAAAGCTTCCTTCGACCCGAGCGGTTCTAGATATTTCATCAACGATGTTGGAAACGCTACTTGGGAAGAGGTGGATCTTGGTCAACCGGGCGCGGACTATGGTTGGCCAACGCGCGAGGGGCCGTGCTCTGCGGCCAACCCGGTTACGGACTGCGGACCACCGACTCCGGGTTTGACGAATCCCATTTTCTGGTACGGACACAATGTTACGGCTGATGGTGTGAAGTGCGGCGCCATCACTGCTGGGGCCTTTGTCCCCAACGGGCTCTGGCCTGGTTTTGACCACAGTTACCTCTACGCTGACTGGAATTGCGGCGGGATCTGGCAACTTGACAGCAACAACAGCGGAGGCTTCACGTCAACCTTCTTCGCGAAGGTCGGCGCCGCGGGCCCGATCAGCATGCGATTCGGCCCCTACGGTAACTCGCTGGCCCTCTACTATGTGTTCGGGAATTATGGATCCAAGGGCCAACTCCGCCGGATATCTCTCAGCTCGAGTCTTGTCTCGCTCGTCGAGGGAACCGATGGGGCGGTCTACTGGAACAAGTACACTTCGGGGTCCTGGAATACCTGGCAGTACTTGTCTGGGTCGACATCAACGACACCATCCCTCTGCTCCGCGAGCCCGACTAGAACTGAGCTCGTCTTGAGAGGAACTGACAACGGTGTTTACCACAAGAGTTTCATTAACGGCGTCTGGTCGACTGGCTGGGACAGCCTAGGGGGAGGCACGTTTGACCAGCCTGCTTGTGTTGTGGCCAACGGTGTACTGCACGTTGTCGTCAGAGGTACTGACAATGGTACTTGGTACAATTCTATGCAGTTGTCAACCGGGGGTTGGTCTGGCTGGTCAGTTGTGAGCGGTGGCTCGACTCTTTCTGCACCATCTTTGACGGTTGACGCATCTGGAACTGTTCAGCTTGTGGTAAGGGGGACGGACAATGGTGTCTGGCATTCCTCCAAACCATCAGGGGGATCGTGGACTGGTTGGGACAGTCCTGGCGGCTCAACTCCCGATACACCAGCGATAGTGAGCGATAGCAACTTCCTCTACGCTGTCGTTCGAGGCTCGGACGATGGGATATGGTATAACACTATGATGTTGTCCTCAGGCGCATGGTCTGGCTGGTCATGGGTCGGCGGCTCGACCAGCGCATCCCCATCACTGACACAAGACTCTTCCAGAGCACTGCACTTGGTCGTGAGGGGTACTGACAATGGCATATGGCACAACATGAGGAACATGTCAGGGTCGTGGTCGGGCTGGGATACTCCGGGGGGAGCAACGCTCAACCAGCCGGCCGCGATGGTGCAGGGGTCCACACTCTTCGTCATCGTTAGAGGCACCGACAACGCAGTCTGGACTAACACGTGGTCACTGGCAACAAGGTCCTGGTCAAACTGGTCATCGCTGGGAGGTACAACTTCAGCTATGCCTAGTATCGCGACCTCGGCTTAGACGCCTTCGTGGCCATAACGCCTCCGATTGTTTCTTTGAGACGGGTGAAGCCGCGCAGGTCATTGAAGAGCTAATCGAACTCGCGAGAAAGGTTAGGGAAGAGAAAGGCAGGACAAAACTGGAAAACATGAGCGAGGATGAATTGGCGTTCTATGATGCATTGGGAGTGAATGATAGTGCCGTTCAGGTTTTGGGGAATGAGACTCTGAGACAGATCGCCTTAGATCTGACCCAAATGATAGGGAAGAGTGTAACGATTGACTGGACACAGAGACGAAGTGTTCAGGCTGAAATTCGTGTAAAGGTCAAGAAGATCTTGAGAAAGTATGGTTATCCGCCTGACAAACAGGAAAAAGCAACCCAGACGGTTTTGGAACAAGCCGAAATATTCAAAACCCTCATAAATTGGCCCACATTTCTTGCGATCATGCTGAGTTTAGGATTTCTCAAGGGATTGGTCGTCATGGGAGAGGACAATGATGCTATCTGGTTCACTTCTGCGGGACCATTGACTATCAACAAAACAATTGCGACGAGAATCATGCTGAGACCCACGACAGCCTTTGTTAGGTTTCGGATTCTGAACGAATCAGTCGAAGCCAGATATCCATCGAACTCTGCCACGTTTTGCATGGCTGTTCCGGTTAGACTGGGTTGCTTGCTCTCGCCAATTTTGTAACCGTGACTCGAAAAGAGGTCCTACATCTCCCGGTAAAACTCTCGTGGTGACCCGACCTCAACATTCCACGAAATCGGGTTCTTGAAAGTGCGGTCCAATGGACGATGGTCTAACTGGCGACTGCACTAAAAATCTACTTCACACCAACGATTGCTTCGTAGGTTTGCGCCAACATTCTGGGTGTTACGTGCTCTTGCCCCGCGGAAATGCGAAGGTGCTGTGTCAACTGCGTCTTCGGACCCCGTTACCCCCCTACACAGAGCTCCTACCGTTCGACTCCCGAAGGCTTTCTTAAGATTGCTCGCATATCCAATCGAAAATCCAACCGTCCATTCCGTGCCCTGACTGAGCCCAAACCCGCTTGGTGACGTTCCGAGCCCTCCAGTCAATCCACAGATCCCGGCAATGTGATCATTGGTCCTGTTCCGCCGGTTACTCCTGGAATTGTGGTTCCTCCATTTCAATTGGAACCTCCAGGCGGTGTAGTTTCGCCACCATGGTCGCCGACCACTGGTCCCAGTGCGAGTATAACTCGGATACTCCCCATATTCCTCAGATAGAGAATCGAACTGTTCACCCCTAAGATGGCCAACGCAATTGGCGCGGTGTTGAACAGGAATTGGTTGAAGGAGAGGTTGATCAGCGGCGACGAGCCGATGATAACATTCGTCGGATCACCCACCATCGTCGCGATCCCTCCCACGTTCGCCGCCAAGACGATAATCGATGGCAGCCCTCTACTTCGCGACGAGCACACGGTCAAGATCCGACCAATCAGCCCAGCCAGAATACACGACATAGTCCACGACCTATATCTTCGATCAGGGCTCCTCAGAGAAGGCTCAGGGACCCTGTACGAACTGAGGGCACACAGCCTCCGTAAATACTTCAAGACTGAATTAATCTCTCTCCACGTCCAGCCAGACTACATCGACTACATGATGGGCCATAAGGTAGACACGCACCACGACATCCAGATGAAGGGCCTCGAGTTCCTCAGAGGCATCTACTCAGCTAGTGGGCTTGACATACGAGCCAAGACACAACTCTCTAAGATTGAACTGGCCAAGCAAGTCCTGGCCGCTGTCGCAGGAGTCAGACCAGGGGAAATCATCATAAGGGAAGCACAAGCGCACCCGAACCGAAGCTACGCATCCCCAGACGCTCAGGCCGAAGTCCTCATGAACGCCATCAGACAAGCAGTCAAGGAAGACCTAATCCGCTCAGTATGAATTCGCACTCATGACCGGTGGTAGCCCGGGGGAGATTCGAACTCCCGTCAGCAGGTGACTCCTACCCTATCTCGAAAGGGATCCAGAGCCCACTAGGGACGCTTGCATGTCTGGCCCGTAACGTCCATGCTATGCTAGACCACTACACCACCGGGCTACGAAAGGCTCGGCGAGAGCCCGGTATTCATAAGGGGTTTCCGTGCGAGAACCGGAGGTTCCCTATATACTTGTCGAAAGGCTTATATCATATTTGGCGTCCACGCTTTTACTTTCCTAACGTGAGTCCTCGCCGCGACAGATACCATGCGGTTCGACGCTCTAGTCGAGGCTCGGGAAAGCTGGAGAGCTAACCTAACGACCACGCCAACAGCTCCTGGGAGTAACCCAACAAGAATTCACGTCTGCCCAGAATGCGGCAGCGTAAATCTCATTGAAGATTTCGACCAAGGGGAGACGATCTGTCAAGACTGTGGGCTGGTACTGTCCCAGAATCTCATGAGTCGCGGGCCAGAATGGCGTGCCTTCACAAAAGAGGAGAAGGACGAGAGAGGACGCGTAGGTATCCCCACTTCATTTTCCATTCACGACAAGGGGCTCTCCACAGTCATAGACCGCGTCAATCGGGACGCGTTTGGACGACAGCTTCCGATGGAGACCAGGATGGAGATGCTCCGGCTTCGCAAGTGGCAGATCCGTACTCGGGTACATTCATCGTCTGACAGAAATCTAGCGCAAGCGATGGCGGAACTCGATCGCCTTACCGACAAGCTACACGTGCCCGCCAACGTGAAGGAGAGCTCAGCCGTAGTATACCGCAAGGCCTTGGATAACGGACTAGTGCGAGGCAGATCTATTGCCGCCATTGCTGCGGCCTCTCTCTACGCCGCCTGTAGATCGTCCGAAACCCCTCGGACATTAAAGGAGGTCGCTGCCGCCAGCAGAATCAAGAAGAAGGATGTGGCTAGATGCTACAGGCTACTTTTGCGAGAACTCGAAATGTCCATGCCTGTGGAAGATCCGATTCGATGCATTTCGAAGATCGCGAGTAGAGCTGAAATTTCAATGCAGACTCAGCAATCAGCGATCCGAGTCTTGAAAGATGCGAGGAAGAAGGGCGTCGTGGCAGGCAAGGACCCCATGGGCCTCGCCGCGGCGGCGTTGTACGTCGCTTGCGTTCTAGAGAATGAGAAGAAGACTCAGAAGGAAATCGCGGAGATAGCAAATGTCACTGAGGTCACAGTACGAAACAGGTACAAGGGCCTAAAGGATGCCCTTGGATTGCCTGCCTGATCGAAAGTACGCTTAACGAAGATATTGGCGCATGTTCTGAACGTTGTTGAAGACAGTGCTCCACTGCGAATGCACGGCGGCTCCTCCGCTGCTGAACCCGTTGAGAGCTATAGAGAACTTGACACGAGGATCACGCGAGTAGTAGTAGATGATGTCCAACTTCCTCTTTGGTGTTGCATTTGAAAGGCTCCTTTTCAGTGCGTTGAACAGATACTTGTTGAAGAACTCCAGCTCAATGGAAACGGAGATGCGTTCGCTCATTCTCCCACTTCAAAGCACACTGAAATGGCTAGCCTTGAATATTTATCACTATACCTTAGAACCGACACCTCATCGTTGCTTCGGCAGACTCTGGAAGCCTGCGGCAATCTCCGGTACTCCGTGGCTTCCGTGTGTTCGTTCAAGTAGAATATCCAAGCTTTGGGCTTTGACTCGTGCTTTGGGCAACCTCACGCTGGTTACAAGCACGATTTCAGCCCTGACGGCTGAATCACTCCTCAGAGGTCAGAATGCAAGAGAAGCAAACCGTTCTTCTCATGCTCTTCGGAGCCTGGCTATTCTGGTTCGTGCTCTTCCTGTCAATAGGAATCTGATCACCGGCATTTGAAGGCATTCTTAAATACGCAAGAACAACATACTTTGCCTGTGGACGACTACAAAGGAGTTTCAGGCTACTAGAATGGCCGACGTTTGTTCAACCTGCGGCCTACCAAAGGACCTATGCGTTTGCGGCACCATTAGCATGGAACAGCAGACCGTAAAAGTCCGAATGGAAATGCGCAAATGGGGCAAACCGGCCACCA
>VBBV01000076.1 GCA_005883695.1 Candidatus Bathyarchaeota archaeon
TGCTTCCGTCGATAGTCTTGCTCGATTCCAGTTCGGTGAGCGGTGAACATGCAACTTTCGAGTTGAGCACCGCGTCTTTGTCAAGATTCGCACCGTGGACTCCGCGAGGGTTCAGGAGCGCGTTTTTCTTGTTCTTGACGGCAACCTGCGCGCAGTAATCTCTCTTTGTCGCAGTCTCTTTCAGATAACGGGCCATTTCGAGCCCGGCCACAAATCTCGGGTCCGCGTTAACATGGTGATCATAGATCGGGTCGAGGGCGAAGCTTGAGATCTCGTCAGGGTTTAGAACATCTGAGATCTTGCTGTGAGACTCTACAACCGCAACATCCGCTATCCCGGACATGATGTGCATACAAGCTGTTGCCAATCCCACAACCCCGTCGGATGATATGGTGCACAGTGGCTTGAGTACAGCCCCCAACTGGTCGGGCATGTACTCGTCGGTTATGCTAATTCCTTCCCAGAAGTCCTCGGTGCAACAAATGAAGCTCTGAACGTCTTTTCGAGGGTCTATCCCAGCATCCTCGTAGGCGCGACTTGCAGCTTCAAACATTAGTTCCCGGGTTGAGAGACCGGGGGTCATCGAGTCGAAGCCTGAGTATCCGACGCCCACTATCGCGATTCGTAGAGGCAATAATCGATCGGTAGCGACGGCGTTGGCGTGTTTACTATAAGACTTCCGCGAAACGAATGTTCACGGCGGTGGTGGAGGCGGGGGGGATGATGAAGCAGGCAATTGCTGTGGGAGCGGAGGTTGTGGAGACCTAGATCTTGGTGTTCCACACGTGGTGCAGAAGAATTCTGCCACGCCAAGAGGCTTTCCACATGCTCCACAGTAGGCTACAGGAATGGTGACGGGGAATGGCGGGGTAATTGGTAGGGCTGCCCGGCGAGCTTGTTCTCTCCTCAAAGCCATGACTACGACTGCGACGGCGACTGCGATTGGTGGCATGATTACTGTGAGAAGTTCCGCGATACTGAAAACAGGGATCGAGAGGTTTACAGGTCCTACCACGCTCGTCTTGAAAATGGACTGCACCCCATAAGGCACTGTAACGCGAAGGCTGTAGTTGCCGGGCGGTAACTGGGCAAGAGTTGCGTTTCCTTCTGAATCCGTCTTCAAAGTCTGGTTAGTCGAATCGGCAAGGAAAGTGAGGACGGTTGCCCCGCTGACAGGAAGAGAATAGAATCGACCGACGACACGAATGGGGATTGAAAACACGTCTCCCTGGATTGTTTGGCTTGACGCTGAGTCGGAGACCAAAGAGTTCTTTGCAACGTTAACGCCATGCCAGTATGCATAGTTGACGGTGTAAGTGCCGCTGTTGGATTGAGTGATATTCTGGGACTGGTAGCTCGTGTAATACAGGACGTTGCTGTTACCCGGATCCAGAAGCGAAATCCAATCTGGAGCGAACGGGTTCCCATTATCGTCAATGAAGTTGAATGATACCTTGGTGAACAGTTGGGATGTGGGCCAGAGGGTTGTGGCTGAGGCCGGTTGGCGAATGTTGCTTCCCGCTAGGAAGTCGTCTTTGTACCCTTCGACCTCCCATACGCCGTATGGATTAGGTAAGCCTGTCTGACTGCTGTAGCCGTAACAGCAGTGGCTTATCCCCAATTGCATTTGGTGCCAAGGGCCGGCCTGGTGTATTTCTAGATCTTTGAACTCGGCTGGGCCGATTACGTCCTTGTTGTCTATTGCTTGGGCTACTTCTGCGATTCCCGCTGGTGCATTGTTTCCTGAACTAGTTGCTCCGGCTCCAAGATAGTTCTTGCTCCCGGGTAGAGGCGATGTTCCGAGTAGATTGCCGTCCATATAGAAAGACCAGACGCCGTTTTCCGTGGGGACATTGTCGACGTTGTGGACCATTGAGTACGTGTGCCAGGACCCGATAGGCCCGGCTGACCCTTCAGGGCCGATCACGGGTGGACAGTTACAGTTTGGGGTGTAGAAGGTTTCGAAGAACCAGGCGCAACAGTAGGATTGGCCCGTGGTGCTCAGTCCGTTGAGATATCCGACTTGAACGAAACCGCCAGTCGAGAGTAAAGTTCCAACCCAGTACGAGTGAGCGTCATTCCGGACTTGATCATAGACAGTGCGAATGGTGATGTTTGCACCGTCAACATTGTAACTGCCACTGTCACCGATGGCTCCGATCTGGAACCAGTAATAGCCTCCAAGAGTATAGGTGGTTTGAAGTGGACCTTGCCTGATTGGTTGGGGAACGAGACCTGAACTAGAATTGACTGTCACAGGGTTATGACCGAGAACAAGGGCCGACTGGAGGCCCAGCATGACGCCTATGACGATCAAGGCAAACCTGATAGTTCGTGTCTTCACCGCTCGCCCTTCGTTGCATGTTGACCTAGAGGCGTACCAATTTTAGGAGTATGGAACTCTTCCCCTTGTTCCTCTCAATCAACAGCTGTTTCTCGGCTAAGGTATAAACCGAAGCCTCCAAAAAAGGAATTTCCTAGAGGTTACTCCTGTGGGTTTCTTCGGGAATGAGCAGAAAGAGCTCATTCAGATGATCTATGGGTCCAGCTCAGAGGACCATCTTCTCCTCCTAGACTCTCTGGGGGATTTTATCGAGAAAGAGATCGAGCCCACCGCGCGAGAGATCGATGTGAACGCTCAGTTTCCACGCGAGAACATTACCAAGATGTTCGAGCAGGGCTTCACGAGCATGGGTTTTCCCAAAGAGTACGGAGGACTTGAGCTTCCTTGGCCAGTCTACGTCGCGGCTATGGAGATGGTCGGCAAAGCGTGTGCTAGCACCGCTCTCTCACTGGCGATCCATGGAACCTGTTGCGAAGGAGTACGCCTGTTCAGTAATCCAGACCAGAAGAAGCAGTTCCTTCCCGTTATGATCAGCGGAAAGTCCTTTGCCGCGTTTTCCCTAACTGAACCCGGCGCGGGATCAGACGCGCGAAACATGCAAACACAGGCCCGATTGGAGGGCAACGAATGGATAGTTAACGGAACGAAAATGTTCACGACAAACGGTGGCTACTGCGACTTGTATTTTCTCTTCGCCAAGACCGCTAAGGGTCCTTCCGCATTTCTGGTGGACTCGAAGAAGGCGAAGTCGAGCAAAGACATTGAGAAGCTCGGCGTGAGGGGATCCGTGACCTCAGAGGTGGTGTTCGAAAACGCCAAGGTTCCGAAGGAGAACCTTGTGGGAACAGAGGGAGAGGGATTTGATTATGCTAAGAGAATGCTCTGGGGCGGAAGAGTGACGATCGGAGCCTTGACAACCGGTATCGCCCAAGCGGCCTTCGAAAAGGCAGTGAAGTACAGCAAGGAGAGGACTGCGTTTGGAAAGACATTATCCGAATTCGAAATGACCCAGGCCAAGCTCGCTGACATGTTGACGATGATTAACGCGTCGCGGATGATGGTTTACCGTGCAGCACATTTGAAGAGTCAGGGAAAGGCGTTTGAGTCAGAAGCCGCGCAAGGCAAGCTACTGGCGACGGAGAGCGCGCTCAAGGTGTGCGACGAGGCGATTCAGATCTTCGGAGGCTACGGGTACGCGGACGAATTTGATGTTCATCGCCACTGGAGGGACGCGAGACTGATGACCGTGGGCGAGGGGACCTCGGAGATCATGAGGCTAATCATCTCGAAGAACATCCTCCATCCTTCGTAGGGTTAGAGGTTCTTCTCGTAGAGGCTCGCTTTCCAACCGGGTGCCAGAGTGTCTCTAACGTGGACGAATCCGGCTTTCTCGTAGTATTCCCGAATCATCTTGTTGCTGGCGAGGCAGTCGAGACGCAAGTATCGCTTGCCTTCCGCTCTGGCCTGGGCCTCAGCCCATTGTAGCATTCGAAGTCCGAGACTTTTCCCGCCGTGGGAGCGCTTGATGGCGAGCTTGTGGACATACCCGCTGTCTGGTGGGAGATCGCCCCAGAACTTCTTATCGCTCCACTGAAGGGTGATTGTCCCGACGGTCCCTTCTACGTCCTTGACGATGTAGACATGACCACGCTCAATATTGATCTTGATGGTCTGGCGGAAAGCCGGGCCCGGCCGCCACTGAGCCTCAAGCCCCTTCGAGGATAACCATCGAGAGGCTTCCTCCAGAATCTCCAGAACCCTATCAAGATCGCCTTGTTGCGCTCGGATTATTCTGACGTCGGACCCGAGGTTGACCAAACAGTTGGCCTTGGCTTCAACTCTTGTCTTCGTAGGATTTGGACATTACCAGCACTTCGCCTGGCTCAAGCATCTTCCTAGGACTCGTGCTTAGGAGACTGGACTTGTGTTACCGGAATCCCATCGTCAGGGTTAGACATTGGCTATCACTTAGCCCAGCCAACCGCCCTAGTGACCCAACCATGAAAGCCAAACACAAAGCCAAGGCGAAGACAAAATCGAAACCTAAGACAAGAGCCAAACCCAAGACGAAACGAACAACCCGGGCAAGCGCGTTCACGAAACCGACCTCGATTACAACGCCCAACCTGAGCCCTGATTTCAAAACGTGTGAAGAGATCGAAGTGGGAGATATCGGCGGCTTCGGAATCACTAGCGAGGAACGGATGGAACGGGAGACCCGTTGCACCCAGCGTGCAACACAATTCTGCACCAGTTGCGCCAAGAACCTATGCATTACTCACTTCGAGCTACTTCACAAAGACCATGACAATCCCATTCGCCACGATTCCGGGCCAAACCCAGTTCAAATGTAGACGACTCGTGGGACACAGCGTCCCACCTTCTCCTTTTTTCGCGACCTTAAATTGAACCTTCATGTTTCAGGCTAAATCGGGGAAACAAAGCGTGGATTCTGCCCGAGTCTCCTTCGTTAGGGCTAGAATCGCTTGAATAACCCGGTCTCCCAGTTTGTTTCCCGCGTCCTTTTGACATAGGCGGAATAGAGCTTCGATTGGCAAAGGGGGTTTGTTTCAGCCGAATCTTGGGTAGGGCCGAGCGTGCGGATTGTTTTCGACGCCTTTTTGGGAACGGAAGCTTATTACTCGGTCCGACCAACCGGCCTTCAACCATTACCTAGATTTCCTTAACAAGAGTGGAAACCAGTCGATGAGAACACTTATTGTTGGAGCGGGACGAATCGGAATGCACCTCATCGGATACCTATCCTCGAGCGATGAGAACCAGCTTACCGTTATCGAGAAGAAGGGAGAACGATGCAAGGATGTCTCCGACAAGTACGACGCTATCATACTAAACGAGGACGGGTCCAAGCTAGATATTCTGAAGAAAGCTGACGCCTCTCAGGCTGACTTGTTGCTCGCCGCCACGGACGACGACCGGGTCAACCTTGTCGCTACGAGAGCTGCAAAGAAGGAGTTCGGCATTCCCCGAGTTATTGCCGTTGCAAACAGCCCCAAGAACAAGACACGGCTCATGCAAGCAGGGGCCGATGTGGTAATCTGCCCTGTTGACCTAGCCCTTCGAGACTTTGAGAACGTCCTTTCAAAAGACCACTCTATCACGCTCATGTATCGGTCTGCCGAGAACCTGCGGGTGGCAGAAGCCGTAATCCCTTTGAATGCATCTCTCATAGGCAAGAAAATTCACGAGATACAGTTGCCCGAGAAATGCAGGGTTGGCCTCGTCTGCCGTGACAACGGTTTCGTCTTCCCCGAGTCAGAGCTTGAGCTGAGATCAGGCGACAAGGTCTTGCTCCTAGGCGATGCACCATCGGTGGCACGAACCGTGGAACTCTTAAGATCGAGTGAATCAGCGTAGCTCGTTCATAACGAAGGTCTTGCCCGGCTACTATGGCTATTCCAACTATCTACGACCTTTTGACGAGCAGCTTCGCCATCAGAATCTTCTATGCTGTCCTGACCCTTCTCTTCACCTTCCTGGTCGTCCGTCTTTACCGGAGCATCATCCACAGAGCTGCAGGGTCCGTTCCTTCTGGGCTTGTAGCCAGCCTTCAACAGATCGGATCTTG
>VBBV01000196.1 GCA_005883695.1 Candidatus Bathyarchaeota archaeon
CATTTCTGGTATTGTTTTCCTCGCTTCTATTTCTCTGCACAGTACTAGCCAGCATGGTCGGGGTCATCTATTTCCTGGTACTACCTGAGATGAAAAACTACTACGCAACCGGCAACGGTAACGGGAAAGAAAACACGGCCATGGTCCTGAAAACTCTCAAGCCTGAAGAAAGAAGCATCGTCCATGTTCTAGATGCCCACGGAGGCACCTACTTGCAAAAGTACATCACGAAGGAAGCGGGTCTATCGCGGTTGAAAGCGCACAGGGTGGTCGCGGCGTTGTCAGAGCGGGGAATCGTCCAAGTTGAGAAGTACGGAAACACGAACCAGGTTAGCCTTGCGAAGTGGTTCCATGACGGGATGCATCAGGCGCGGTAATGGATCAAGGTTTAGTCGAGCTCTCTGTTTCGGGTCCGCCTACATAGCTAGGCGGCAATCTCTCGCCCATTCGGTTTCGGGAGATTCTTCCTCGATTGCGTGTCTTTCGGATAACAAACTTCGCGTCCCTAGCAGGCCTCTCGGTCATCATCAGGGGGTGGACAGGTTTCCGGGTCCCGAAGCTCATTGGCGTCATTTTCAATGGACGTGCTTTGGTCCTCCTTGAGCGTCGTCGGCCTTGGAGGAAAAGCGAAGCCAATAGGCCAGTCAGCCCGGCTAAAACAATCTCGATCTGAAAGTTCGATAGACTGACTACAACGCCCTCATGGATGTATCCTTGGAGGGAGGCATAGCGAGAAGACTTGAGAAGGGTCCAGCTTGAAAACACAACCGCCAAGACAAAGAGAGTGATCATCGATGCCTTGACGACGGCAGGCGTTCTTCCCCGTTGGGCTGCACCCGAATTGGTTTTCTCTGTTTTTGGCTCAGACATCAATGGCAGGAAGCTTAGCGAACTTTTCAGATATTGGCGATTCGTAACTAGGCTTGAGAGGGGGAAAGTACCAATGGTACGCCCTTGAACATTAGATCCTGTCTGAGTTGAGGGGGTTATAGTCGGTGAAGTTGGATTCGAAAGCTATGCTGTTTTGAGTTTTTCTCGGTAATGCTCGCGTAGCTTTACAATCTTAGGCGCTATCACAACTTGACAGTATGGCTGTCGGGCGTTGTTCTTGAAATATTCCTGATGATAATCTTCAGCCTCGTAGAACGCCTTGAAAGGCACCACCTCGGTTACTATTGGGTTCTTCCAGACTTTCGCTGCGTTCGTTTCCTTGATAACTTCCTTAGCCACAGCCTCTTGTGCCGGATTGTGGTAGAAGATTGCCGATCTATACTGGGTTCCGATATCTGCTCCCTGGCGATTCAGCGTGGTGGGGTCATGGGTGGTGAAGAAGATCTGCAAGATCTCCTTGAAGGAGATCTGCTTGGGATTGAAGGTTATCTGGATCGACTCCGCGTGTCCTGTGGATCCCGTGCAAACATCCTCGTATGATGGGTTAGGAACTTTTCCACCGGAATATCCTGATTCAACCTTCTCCACCCCTTTCAGTTGGTCGAAGATGGCTTCTGTGCACCAGAAGCATCCTCCACCTAACGTGGCTACTTCTCGATCCCTGCCCGAAGCTTGTTGTGAGTCCATAATCGTATCCTCTCCCCCTAGTTCTTCCTGGTCCAAGCAGGCTCTGAAACTGGGAAAGTCCGCCCTGAGCTCTGTCTTTCGATCATCCAATTTGGATATTGGACTCGGTGTCTTGTTAGCTCGTCTAGTTTTCCGATCTGGTCGCTGGAGAGGTTGACGTCCAGTGCGCCCAGGTTCTCCTCGAATTGCTCCATGGTCTTCGCTCCTACAAGGATGATGTGGCCCTTCGATAGCAACCAGGATAGCGCTATCTGTGCTGGAGTCGCATCCTGTTCCTTCCTGTTTTCTCATCGAAGAATGGAAAGAAGAGTCCTCGGTTGCCCGCTCTCGTCCCAGGAGGCTTGGAGTCTTTGGAGTACTTCCCGCTCAACACGCCGCCGTGGAGAGGGCTCCAGACCAGTAGACTCATCTTGCTGTAATTGAGAAATGGAAGAATCTCGTGCTCTACATCCCGGTTCAGAAGGCTATAGTTCATCTGAGCCGTTTCATATTTGGAAAAGCCTCGCTCTTCCGCCCTTGCCTGAACGGTGGCCATTTGCCACGCGGTAAAGTTGGAAACACCGGGATAGTTTACGAGTCCTTCTTCGACCAGATCCTGCATTGCTTCAATCGATTCATCAAGAGGGACGTGAGCGTCCCAAGAATGGAACTGGTAAAGGTCAACCCATCCAGTGCCCAGCCGTTCGAGGCTTTGTTTGACGGCTTGGCGAATATGGTGTCTTGAAAGGCCGATCTCGTTGATGCCAGACCCACTCTTGCCTCTAACCTTGGTCGCAATCAGAACTTTATCTCGGTAGGGCTGAAGCGCCTTTCCAAGCGTCTTTTCCGACTCGCCCTCATCGTACACGTCGGCAGTGTCGAAGAGGTTGATTCCAGCATCAATCGCTCGGGACACCATCTTGTCAACAATGTCTTGATTGAGTCCTCCCAGCTTCCAAGCGTCTTTCGATCCAAAAGTCATTGCTCCGAGAGAAAGAACTGAGGCGTCAACGCCAGTGCTGCCAAGTGAAGTGTACTTCATGTTCGCCATATTCTGATCTAGGGCCAGAAACGTTACTTAAACGTGAAAAAGTCCATCATTCCTCGGCGGGGTCTGGTTGGGTCAGAGTCTCGGCCCTCAGGTTGCTCTTGCGGGCGCCATCAGGCGTGGATTCTTCGGATATCTTAGGAAAATAGCGCCTTAGCTGACCGAAGCCGAAAATATTCGTTTGCCGGGGGTTCTCCGGTGTCAACGTGACACTCCACTGTACGTTACCTATTTTAGTCAAATACCTCTAATACTCGCTACTCGATTTACGCAAAAAAGTAGGTCACCAACACTCCAATGTCCCGAATCGACGAAAATCTCCATCGAATACTCAAAGACCACGGGCTTACAGAATATGAGATCAAAACCTATCTTAAACTCGTCTTCGACGGACCAGCCACCCCGTTCGAGATTAGCGAGAGCGTACAGATCCCCTACGCGCGAGTCTACGGAACATTGGAAGGATTAGAGAAGAGAAAGTGGATCAGAGCAAGACCGGGAAGACCAGTCGTGTACGAGGCGAATCCAC